>NZ_CP043723.1 GCF_014084025.1 Borrelia sp. A-FGy1 | reverse complement strand
CCATAACTATCATTAAAATAGCCCTCACGTTTTAAGATAATAGTAGTATAAATAGCTCTAAAATCAGAAACAAGAAACTTTGAATCAAAAAGCTTAATAAGTTCTCTTTTAAGTAGTTGGTTTATAGCATAATCAGAAAGTTTTTTATCTTCCCATTGTTTTCTTATTTCCTTGTATTGACTTGTATTTACAAATACAGAGTATGCACTAAGAAATAGATTTTTATCTATCGTTAAAGGAACACTATATGGTGTATTAAATCTTTTAGGGTCTCTTGTTTTAAGCTGCCCTTGAAATAAAATATTGTTGTATTCTTTTCTATTGTTATTATCCTGGCTAAAGGATCCTGCAATAAGTTCTAGGCTTCTTCTGCCTGAAGCAAGTAGCAAGCCCATATAAAGAAGTTCAAATCTATTTGATAATAAAAGTTCTTCAGTAAGAATAAGGAATTCGCGACTATTGAAGGATTTTTTATTTGCATTTCGTTCTTTAAGTTTTTCAGTTTTCTTTTTAGCAATAGCTTCATACTCATAGCTTTTAAGCTTAAAGTATCTAAGCATAGGATGAGAATTATTTATTTCTTTTATTTTTCCTCTTATTTTAGTAACCAGTTTGCTAATATAATTATCAGAATAGTTAGTATTGGTTTTCATATTTTTTAAGAAAGATTTAGCACGTCCATTAAGTCTAAGTTTATAAGTTTTATTGTCAATGATGTTCTCATATAAAGAAGTATCAATAGAGTTAACTTGGTTTAAAAATTCGTTGGTGAAATTATTAGAGCTTTTAATTAAAGTATCGCTTTTAGACATACCAGATTCCTTATAATAATTTTTTATACATCTACTAAAGGCATCTTTTCATATACATTAGATCTAAAGTAATTATACTAATTTAGGAATAAAATGTCAATAATGTTAAAGGTTTTTATTTCTATTAATTAACAATAAATATACTAGTAATAACTATTACTAGTATATTTATTGT
>NZ_CP043722.1 GCF_014084025.1 Borrelia sp. A-FGy1 | reverse complement strand
ACCATGGAAACAGCTAGCCTGGCTTATGCTGATGCTTTTACTGTTGTTTCAGATAGCCTATCTTGTAGCGAGTTTAAGCAAGCTTTTTCTAAATTTAGGGAAGCTGCTAAGCAGTATGCTAATGGAAAAGGAGACAATGCTATTAGTGTTATTGTAGGGACTATTTCTGGTATGGCATATCATGGAGTTGAATATAGGTGGTTTGACCAAGCAAAGATTATTGCTAATAATAAAAAAGGAGCAGAGGTAAAAAGAGAATGACTGCTGCTATTGACAAGCTATGCGATGTTTACAAAAGAGTTAAATATTAATAACTTTAAGCTTCATTAACTATCTCTTCTAACTATTTAGAAACACTTTACCTCTATACTTGCTTTATAATAAAAATAATATTTAGGTTAATAAATAAAGAAAAGAAGGAGGTATTAATGTTTATGAGGTGCAATTTGTTTATTTTACTGCTAGCAACAATACTGTTTGTGTCTTGCAAGTTTTTTGGAAATTCTAGCTCTCCTAAAAAAATAGCTCCTTCCCTTGATGATGCTGCTAGTAGGAATAGTAAGCTAGGCAGAATACCACTTACATTCTTCTAGCAAGCAAGATGAAAATACAAGTCACTCTATAGCTGCAGATAAAGAGCAAAGGAATAGCACTGAAATGCTTCCTGCTGATGACCCTGCTGCTAGTGTTAGTACATACGAGCAAGAAAATACTTGTAAGCTAAACGAAGAAGATAAAGAAAGGCTTAAGTCTTTTTTTAGCACAGCTAAAACATATCGATCTAGCCTATATTCTATTTATAGCAAATATGCAAGCTCTTATAATACTATCGCTACCTATGGCAGTTGTGGCGATTATAATATTTCCTGTTTTAGTCAAGGGCCTTCTGGAGAGCGTAGCAAGGCTCTAGCTGCCCTAGAGAAGTTAAAGCTAAAAGAAGAGTATTCTAAGCTTAGCAAGATGCTAAAGAATGCTGTGCCTGGTTATAAGGGGATACCAAAGCTTTAGATGATGCCGTTGC
>NZ_CP043721.1 GCF_014084025.1 Borrelia sp. A-FGy1 | reverse complement strand
GGTTAGCTTGCCTTTAGTTTCTTGCTTGTCTGTGCCATCACTAGAAGTAGTAGGATCATCAGAAGCAAGCATGTCAGATGTATTCTCATGCTTTTTAGCTTCATCTGTAGCATCACTTGTATTTTTATTTTATTTACCTGAAGAAGTAGCCGATCCTAGCTTACTAATATTACTAACAGGATCAAACAAATAAGTACCTTCTTTGTTTGATCTATTATTTCCAAAAAACTTGCAGGTACGAACAATATTGGTATGAGAAGTAAAATTCAAATATTACTTCTCATAAACATTAATACCTCCTTTTTTATTTAGGTTAATAACCTAAAAAAATTTTTATTATAAAGCAAGTATAAAGATAAAGTGTTTCTAAATAGTTAGAAGAGCTAGCAAAGCCTAAAAGTTACTTAAGTCTTACTTTTTTATAAGCATCGCGTAACTTATCAATAGCTCTAACCATTCTTTCTGTCTCATCTCCTTTTTTATTGCTAGCAAACATCTTTGCTTTATCAAACTCATCTTCAAATCCACTATAAGCCATTCCAGAAATAGGCCCTACAATAATATCAACAGCATTGTATCCTTTTCCATTAGCATATTGCTTAGCAGCAAAGCTAAACTCCTTAGCAGCTTTTTTAAGTTCGCTAGAAGATAAAAAAACTGCTAAGGAGGCAAAAGCATCAGCATAAGCTAGGCAAGCTATTTCCATAGTTTTTTCAATAACAGGAAGAATACCTCTGACTGTTTTTAAATTAGCTATGTTTTTTTTTCTTTTCTCTTCATTAATTTTTAAATAATCATTTTCTGTTTCTATCCTAAATTCGGCCACGCTAGCCTTCCTTATAGCTTTCTTATACGCCGAAATTGCATCCTCTAGAATAGTTCCTTTATAACCAGGCACAGCATTCTTTAGCATCTTGATAAGTTTATTATACTCTTGGTCTAGTTTATTGTTTTCTAGTGCAGTAAGAGCGTAGTTACGCCTTGCAGAATGCCCTTGATTAAAACATCCAATACTATAAATACTACAATCAGTATAAGTATC
>NZ_CP043720.1 GCF_014084025.1 Borrelia sp. A-FGy1 | reverse complement strand
AAAATGAAAAGAAAGAAAACGTAGACAATTTAAGAAAAGTTGCAAGTATTCTTCCTATTATTAAAAGTACCATCGAAACAGCTAGCCTTGCTTATTCTAATGCCTTTACTGCTATTACTTCCAGTTTGTCTTGTAGCAAGTTTAATCAGGCTATTTGTGAGTTTAATGAAGCTGCTAAGGGGTATGCTAATGGAAATAAAGGAGACAATGCTGTTAGTGTTATTGTAGGTGTTATTTCAGGTATGTCTGATCCTAAATTTGAAGATTGGTGGTTTGATCATGCAAAGACAATTGCTGGTAATAAGACAGGAGAAGAAGTAAATAGAATGCTTACTGCTATTGATAAGTTATTAGAAGTTTATAAAAGGGTTAAATCTTAATAACTTTTAAGCTTCATTAGTTATTTATAAATCCCATTTACATTTATACTTGTTATATAATAAAAATAATATTTAGGTTAATGAATAAATAAAAAAAGGGGATATTTATGTTAGAAAGGTGTAATCTGTGCATTTTACTTCTAGCAACTATTTTGCTTGTATCTTGCAAGTTTTTTGGAAATTCTAGCTCACCTAAAAAAGCAGCTGCTAGCAATATTAGTAAGCTAGCCTTGTCTGACTCTTCAGATAAGCAAGATGAAAATATAAGTGATACTATCGCTGCAGACAAAGAGCAAAAGAGTAGCACCGACATGCTTGCTGCTGATGACCCTGATGCTTCTAGTTATACAGAAAATCAAGAGAATGCTTGCAAGTTAAATGAAGATGACAAGAAGAAGCTTGAGTCTTTTTTTGGCAAAACTCAAACATATAGATCTAGCCTATATTCTATTTACAGAAAATATGCAAGCTCTTATAATATTATTGCTACCTACGGTAGCTGTGATACGTATCGCATTGGATGTTTTAGTCCAGGGCCTTCTGGAGCACGTAGACAAGCTCTTACTAAACTAAAAGAAAATAATCTAAAAGAAGATTATGCTAAGCTTAGCAAGATGCTAGAAGAGGCTGTGCCTAGTTACGATACTAAAACTTTAGAAGACGCAATTGCTGCGTACAAGAAAGCTATAGATGAAGCTAGTGAGGCTGAGAATAGGATAAAGACTGTAAATGATCATGCAGCAGCTCAAGGGACTCCT
>NZ_CP043719.1 GCF_014084025.1 Borrelia sp. A-FGy1 | reverse complement strand
CAACTCCACCTCTTGTCTCTCTTTTCTTTGTCTTCTCTTTACTTTCCTCTTTTTTTAAAGGCATTTCTTTAGAATTCTTTATCAAAAAATAAACAAAGAATATTCCACCTAAATTTCATAGAAATTATAGGTGGAATATTCTTTGTTTATTTTTTGATAAATGTTGCAGGATCAGGTGAAAGCTTGTATATGTGGCTGTGCTGCAAAAGAGAGTTGTATGCCCAGATTTCGCGGAGAAGGTTGGTAATTTCGTATTTCAGGAATATGACCCTAGTTGATTTGACACGGCCTATAAATGGGATTTTACACGTCGTCAGGCATGGCACGATAAGTACACTGTAAATGAAAATTTGGCAATAATTTGGCCAAATAATCTTGAGGCAAGGTTTAACGCTGACTCTAGCATCAAGCTAGTTCATGAGGAGTACTATCCAACAAAGGCTAGAATTTGGTTTAAAAATACTGCTAGTAGTCAAGGCTCAAGATACATATATTACTTTGATATTTACGGCGACGTGTTTTACACAACTGTAAAGAATGTGCTACAAACAGATAATAAATCCTCTTATTATGCAAAACGAGCAGAGTATGCTACAATATTCGTTTTTGATTCAAACTCTGAAGTAAGGCTTTTTGATTTTCTAACTAACTTAAGGGGCATGGGGCATACAATAGTAAATTTTAGGTCATCTCAAGAACTGGAACTTACAGACTTTGTTCGCCTTAGAATAGAGGAAAAAGAGCTAGAACACTTTTTCTTGATTTTATCAAAAAAGATATCGCGGTTTGATATGCAAAGACGCTTTTTTGAATATGAGGCCTTAACCTGGGGAGGGGATTACTCTCATTATGACTATATAAAACCTCAGCACACATAGGTCTACTAGATAAGACTATCTCTATTTACTTTTCTATTATTATTGAGTTTCCTTGATTATTAGTTCTATAAGTTTGCCTATTTTTCTTACTCCTATATTTTATATTTAGGAAATCCTTGTATTCTATTTCCTTTTTTAATTTCTCTAAAAAAATTACTATACGCAAAATTTAAGTCCATCCACGCACTACAAAGAGCTAAACTACGAACTTCTTTTAAAAAAGGAAATTCTTTCCTATATTTACTTGGATAAGTAATTAAACTCTTTTTGTTTTTTTCATAAT
>NZ_CP043718.1 GCF_014084025.1 Borrelia sp. A-FGy1 | reverse complement strand
TTTCATCTAACTTGCCTATATCACCCTTAAACTCACTTCTTACTCCCTTTATCTCTGCAGAAAGCTCACTTCTTACTGTCTTTATTTCTGCAGAAAGCTCACTTCTTACTTTTTCTACTTTCTCACCTAACTTGCCTATTCTTTCATCTAGCTTCCCTATATCACCCTTAAGCTCACTTCTTACTTTTTCTACTTTTTCATCTAGTTTCCCTATTCCACTCCTAAATTCATCTCTAGTCTTATTCATTTCCTTTTCTAGCTTACTAATGCTACTTTCTAGGTTTTCATATACATAATTTGAACTACGTAGTAGCACGTAATCAATTACATCTTCTGGGAAATCCTTATCAAGAAATACCTGCTTTACATACTCATATCTGGGTTTAGCCTCACGTGCAAGATTACTCATATAACCCTCCTTTACTGCAATTTAAGTACTCTTATTATCTATATTTAACATTCTTAATATCTACTATTAATAGTAACACACATTTTAGATAGTAAGTACTGCTAGATCTGGAACTAATAAAGCTGACCCAGCCTTATTGCCTAACCTTGATCAAGCAATCAGCAAAGTTAATAGCAGCTATGCTTCTGCTAACTCCAATTATTCAGATGCAATAGGTGCTTTAAAAAATGCTAAGAACGATTTTGAGTATGCACAAAGAAAAGCAGATGATGCTTTACAAGAAGCTATGATTAATAGCAATGCTGTAGGCTACCAACATGCTGGCTACCACTATTATATGGCTGATGCTAAAGAAGCAATGGACAGGGCTAAAGGCAGCCTTGAGACTACTAAGCATAAACAAAAATGTCTTAATTCTAATATGCCACAAGCAAATGCAGATTTTGAAGAGTTAAATGAAGCATATGAAGCTGCTTTGCAAGCTACAAAATCTTAGTAAAGAAGACTTACTAATTTCTATTTTTGCAGTAAATACAAAAACATTCCCACTATTGAGGGAATAAATATCCCTAGTATCCAATAAAATGGATATATTAAGCTTTTTATATATTTATTACTTTCGCTTATTGAGTCCTTAAATATCTCCATAAGCTCTTTATGATTTGTATTTACCTTTTCATCTAACTTGCCCACTTTTTCATCTAGCTTCCCTATATCATCCTTAAGCTCACTTCTTACTGTCTTTATCTCTGCAGAAAGCTCACTTCTTACTCCCTTTATCTCTGCAGAAAGCTCA
>NZ_CP043717.1 GCF_014084025.1 Borrelia sp. A-FGy1 | reverse complement strand
GCAACAGTAGCAGAAGCGGAAAAAGCACTGTCAGAACTAGCAAAAGCAACAGAAGATCTGTCAAAAGCCTTTGAAGGAAGCGGCGGCGACAAAGTAGCTGAAGTAGGATCAGTAGCTGAAGTAGGATCAGGAGCACAGCAGGGAGTCCAACCAGACGACGGTGCAATAAAGGCAGCAGTAGCCGCACTAAATAAAATCAAGGACGTAGCAGTAAAGCAAGGCATTAATATAGCAGCAGAAAGCGGTGCAACAGTAGGAGGCACCGACAAAGACGGGGCTAAAATACTAGCAACAGATAGCGGCGGCGACAAAGGACTAGCAGCAGCAGCAGCAGACACAACAGCAGTATCTTTCGCTAAAGGTGGCACTGAAGACAATGTAAAACATGAAGCAAACGCAAAAGCAGGAGCAGTAACAGGAGGAATAGCTTTAAGATCCTTACTTAAAAGCGGAAAGCTAGCACACAAAAATGGCGCAAACACAGCAGCACAAGCAGTAGGCCTTAACGCAAGTGGAAAGCTACTAGCAACAGCAACAGAAGATCTGTTAAAATCAGTAGCGAGAAAGTAACTGCGTGAAAGTAGCTGAAGTAAAAGGATCAGGAGATCAGCAGGGAGCCAAGCCAGACGACGATGCAATAAAGACAGCACTAGCCGCACTAAAGAAAATCAAGGAAGTAGCAGAAAAGCAAGGCATTAATCTAGCAGAAGCAAGCAGTGCAAAAGTAGGCAGCGACAACAAAGAAGGGGCTAAAATACTAGCAACAGAGAGCGACGACAAAGGACTAGAAGCAGCAGATGCAAGCAAAGCCTTAGCAATACTAACAAAAGTAACAGGAGAAGAAACACTAGCAGCAGTACTAGCTAGTAAAGACAACGACGCAGAGCTATCATCAGACGCAACAGCAGGCACAACAGCAGTATCTTTTGCTTTAGGGGGCACTGAAAACAATGTAAAAGAAGCAGAAGCAGCAAAAGCAGGAGCAGCAACAGGAGGAATAGCTTTAAGATCCTTACTTAAAAGCGGAAAGCTAGCACACAAAAATGGCACAGGCGACAACACAGCAGTAACAGAAGAGCTGTCAAGAGCCTTTGAAGGCGGAAGCGAGAGCGTAGCTGAAGTAGGATCAGGAGCACAGCAGGGAGCCAAGCCAGACGACGGTGCAATAAAGGCAGCAGTAGCCGCACTAAATAAAATCAAGGAAGTAGCAGAAAAGCAAGGCATTAAGCTAGCAACAGAAAGCGGTGCAACAGTAGAGACCGACAAAGAAGGGGCTAAAATACTAGCAACAGAGAGCAACAAAGGACTAGAAGCAGGAGATGCAAGCAAAGCCTTAGCAATACTAACAAAAGTAACAGGAGAAGAAACACTAGCAGCAGT
>NZ_CP043716.1 GCF_014084025.1 Borrelia sp. A-FGy1 | reverse complement strand
GTTTTATTAAAAAGGAAATATAAATATTATGCGATTATGTTTAATAAAAATTTTTATTATACCTAATTTAGTATTTAATTCTCTTTTTTTATTTGACAGTTGTTCTGGTTTTCTATCTAAAAAATCTATAGAACAATTAGCATTAAAAGATCATCAAGAAAATAAAAATACTACTAACAATACTACTAATACTTCAGTAGATAAAAATAGTAAGGAAAATGAATCTCCTAAATACGTTACATCATCAAATATAAAAATTTCTGATACAATCTTACAAAAAGATTCTAATCAACATATGTCAGATGATACTAGTGCAAATAAAGAATTCCTACAAAATTCAAGTACGGCAGTAATTCAAAATGAATCTCCTGCTCAACCTAATGCAAAGGCAGAAGAAATTAAATCACCTACTGCACAACATGAACCACTAAAACAAAATAATTTGAAAAATAGCCTTACTACTACAACTACAACAAGTAAAACTCCTGCTATTCCTTCAGAAGACCAAATTAAAGCTAACTTAGATGCTTTCGCAGAAGAAGAACATGAGAAAGCATCTCTTGAAGCAATTAAAAATGCTGATCTAATTATGGATCCTTCTAAAAATAACTTAGACAAAAATATTAATGATGTCAAAAAAGATTATGAGCGCCTAAGTGATTACTTTGATTCTTTTCATTCATTGCTAAAGGATCTAAACAAAACTCCCCAATCAAGAAAACATTTGATCAAAGAAATGCAACGTATTAGGCCTATTTTACAACAAAAACTAGAAGAAATGCATAAACACATCCAAAATGCAGATAACTACTGGCAATCTGCCAAAAGTATATTAGATGAGGCTAAGGATAAACTAGCAGAATCCATTCATAAGAGATTACTACTTAAGACATATAGAGTCAGGTTTTTAAATAACAGATATGACAAAGAACATACAAAAAGATTATCACAAGTTGCTCTAGACTACGCAAATAGTTGCATCCAAAACACAGAAAATGCTGTTAATTCTCTTCAATATGGGAATAACTGCAAAAAAGAAATAGAAAAGTATATGTAAAAGGATTTAGGTAACACACCAGACACTATAAAATAGTGTCTGGCTTCTTTGTTTATGATATTATCTTTCCTAAATAACAATTTATTTTCTCTTAGCTTTATAGTTTGTTTTTATCAGCATTATCTATTATTTTATAAATGTGATATATTTCTTTAAGAATAAATCATAAATAGAATCGGAATATAAGAAGAGGTAATTAGATGAATTTAATTACTAAATTATTTATTCTAACTACTTTATTTTACAGCATTATCTCTTGTAAATTATACAAGAAGATTACAGACAACGCCGATCAGGTTTTAGACAAACTAAATAACAATAATGAGTCTTTTAATACT
>NZ_CP043715.1 GCF_014084025.1 Borrelia sp. A-FGy1 | reverse complement strand
AAAGCAGCACCAAAAAGAGTGACGTAGGGCAGAACCTAAAGAAGGTAGCTACGGCACTACAAAAAACAATCAAGGAGCTGCAGTCGAAGGAACTAACAGAGCACATAAAAGGATTGGAAAAAGGACAAGAGGCAGCAGCAACAGTAGCAGAAGCGGAAAAAGCACTGTCAGAACTAGCAAAAGCAACAGAAGATCTGTCAAAAGCCTTTGAAGGCGGCAGCGAGAGCGTAGCTGAAGCAGCACAGAACGGAGTCCAACCAGACGGCAGTGCAATAAAGACAGCAGTAGCCGCACTAAATAAAATCAAGGACGTAGCAGCAAAGCAAGACATT
Source organism: Borrelia sp. A-FGy1 (assembly GCF_014084025.1). Lineage (NCBI taxonomy): Bacteria > Pseudomonadati > Spirochaetota > Spirochaetia > Spirochaetales > Borreliaceae > Borrelia > Candidatus Borrelia mahuryensis. Next base: position 1,091 of record NZ_CP043715.1, on the reverse strand, counting down.
AAACTAGCAGAAGCAAGCGGTGCAACAGTAGGAGGCACCGACAAAGACGGGGCTAAAATACTAGCAACAGATAGCGGCGGCGACAACGGACTAGCAGCAGGAGATGCAAGCAAAGCCTTAGCAATACTAACAAAAGTAACAGGAGAAGAAACACTAGCAGCAGTACTAGCTAGTAAAGACAACGACGCAGCGCTAACAGGAGCCGCAACAGCAGAAACAACAGCAGTATCTTTCGCTAAAGGTGGCAATGAAGCCCATGTAAAAGAAGCAGCAAACGCAAAAGCAGCAGCAGTAACAGGAGGAATAGCCCTAAGATCCTTACTTAAAAACGGAAAGCTAGCACACAAAAGCACAGCAGACGACAACACAGCAGCACAAGCAGTAGGCCTTAACGCAAGTGGAAAGCTACTAGGAGCAATAGAGGATATTATTAAAAAGACAGCAGGTACGATACTAAAAAAAGTAAAGAAAGCAATAGACGACGCAAGAGAAGGCAAAGGCGTAACAACAGAAAACAAAGCAGTAGAAGCAGCAAAAGCAGCATAACAACATGGAAAAACTTATGACTAAGTATAGATACAGGTATAGAACAGGAATAGAAAGGTAAATATAGATAAGATATAAAAATAATAATAATCTAGAAATAGAAATAAAAAGGGCAGAAACTTATTTTCTGTCCTTTTATTTGTAAAATCTCAAATATGGTCTATAATTTATATAAGGGTAGTTTGTAGTTATGGTTTTTGATTATCTGATTATGATTTTAATGAATAAAAAAGCAGGATTTTGCTTAGTTTGTTTTATTTTTTATTTTGTGTTTGGTTTTGAATGTGAGTATAATCAAAAACAAGTAGTAATGGAAGAAATGAACGGTAGTATATATAATAATTTTGTATTTTTATTTGAAATGTCAAGCGAGAGCGTAGCTGTAAGTATTTTAGGAAAGCACAACAGCATTTTTATTGATTTTATTGGTTTGGCTATTGTTTTGATGTTAAAATCTAAAATAGAGAAGGATAGGGTTTTCATGTAGTTTTGAGTTTTCTTGCGTTCTGTTTAAAGCTTACTGTTTTATGAAGGAGTTGTACTAA
>NZ_CP043714.1 GCF_014084025.1 Borrelia sp. A-FGy1 | reverse complement strand
TTATGTCTTTGCTTGCATCTTGCTCTATCTGTATCCTTGACCCTTAACACCTCATTATTAAAGGATATATCACATTTGTAAAAATAGCTTGTATTGTTTAATGCAAGCTAGAAAGCTAAGAGAAAAGTAAATAAGTGGGCTTGGTTAAAAAAGAGAATAAGAACTAGATTTACTTAAGTAGGTAAGTAAGTTTTCATTCTAAGGAGAGGAGTTAGTATGAAGATATATTTGTGTTTATGCAGTGTGCTTTTAGCAGCCTCTTGTAAGTTATTTTATTTAAATGTAGGGACTGGTCAAGCAGAAACAGAAAAGACTAGTGAGGCTGATTTTGCTCCTGCTCTTGATGTTGTTAAAGAAAAGAATGTAGGCAGCAAGCCTAAAGCTAAGCAGGAGAATAAGGCATTAGGCAAAGACATACTTGAAAAGATGGCAGAAGAGGTAAAGGAAGCAGCTAGTGCTGCTAAGGGAAAGGTGCTAGGTAGCAAGACAAAAGACGGTAGCAAAATACCAATAAGTGAAGTACCTTCTCTTGTGAGCCAGCTTAAAGAAACATCTAGAAAGATAGAGAAAGCTATCTCTGAATTAATATCTTTAGGATATAGTGCAGCAGACGCACTTAAAGATAATCTTAAGACAGGGATAAGCAGTATATGCTTGTTAGATCAAATATTAGAAGTAGCAAAAGAAAATGGCCAGATTAAGCTTGGAGATAATGAGTATGATCTGCGTGATAAGGTAAAGGGAGTAATAGAAGAATTTAAGAAAAAAGAAGAATGTCTTGTAGCATTTTCTCTTAAAGAAGGCCCAAAGAAAAACAGTGAAGTTATTAAGGAATGTGTATCTGGGTTAATGGGAAAAGTAGAAAGCCTTTTTGGTGATAGCAAAGGAAATGGCGATGGTGTTGCAGGAGAGTTGATGCAAGCAAGTAAGAGTGCAGAGAAACGGTTTAGCAAGCCATTAAGCTTAATAAGAGAGGCTGTGTGTGATATAACACAAGCATGCAAGCGACTTATTTATGACTTGTAAAGTAAAGAGTAGCAGGAGTTAACTGCTATTCCTTATTGTTTTTTTAAAGCTAAGCTTATGTTTTCTATAAAAATAGATGCCAGAAGTTTAACCTAGATTATAAGATAATCTAGGTTAAGGGGCTTTTATGCCTAGTCTAGTATAGCTATCAAAACTATCAAAGTATAATTTTGTAATTAGGAAATATAGAAATTTTTTAGTAGAAATTGATCTTGTAGTTAGAAGTGGACAAGTGAAGTAATGATAATGAATCTTTTTAAGATAAGAAACACTAATACTAAAAGATAACTTAGAAAGAACTTTGGTTTTGCTAATAGCTTTGCCAACCTATCTTGCTATCTAAAATGTGTGTTACTATTAATAGTAGATATTAAGAATGTTAAATATAGGTAATAAGAGTAATTAAATTGCAGTAAAGGAGGGTTATATGAGTAATCTTGCACATGAAGCTAAACCCAGATATGAGTATGTAAAGC
>NZ_CP043713.1 GCF_014084025.1 Borrelia sp. A-FGy1 | reverse complement strand
TTAAACTCGCTACAAGATAGGCTATCTGAAACAACAGTAAAAGCATCAGCATAAGCCAGGCTAGCTGTTTCCATGGTTTTTTTAATAATAGCAAGAATACTTCTAACTGTTTTTAAATGGTCTACACTTTCATTCTTTTGCTTTTGGGAAGCATTGGTATAATTTTCTGTCCTTATCCTACCTTCAGCCTCACTAGCCTCACTTATAGCTTCCTTATACTCCGCAATTGCTTCATCTAGAAGTTTTAGTGTCGTAATTAGGCAAAGCATCCTTTATTATCTTGCTAAGTTTATTATACTCTTTTTCTAGTTTATTGTTTTTTAACTTAGCAAGAGCCTTGCTACGCTCTTCAAAAGGTCCTTAATTAAAACACGAAATACTATAATCGCCACAACTGCTATAGGTAGCGATAGTATTATAAGAGCTTATATATTTTTTGTAAATAGGATATAGACTAGATTGATACGTCATAGTTTTATAAAGAAAATCTATAAGCTTGTTATTGTCTTCTTTGCTTAACTTGCAAGTAGTTTCTTGCTTATCTTTAATAGAAGAAGCACTAGAAGCAGCAGGACATCAGCAAGCATGTCAGTGCTAGTCTCATTCTTTTTATCTTCACCTGTAGCATAACTTGTACTTTCATCTTGCTTCCTAGAAGAAGCATCCAAGGCTAGCTTACTAATATTGCTAGGATCTGCTTTTTTACTTGAGCTAGAATTTCCAAAAAACTTGCAAGATACAAAAAGTAATGCGACTAGCAGTAAAATAAACAAATTGCACCTCATAAACATTAATATCCCCTTTTTTTCTTTAATTATTAACCTAAATATTATTTTTTTATATAGCAAGCATTAGAAATAAAGTGTTTCTAAATAGTTAGAATCTTAGAAGGTGACTTTCTTATAAACATCTAATAGCTTATCAATAGCAGCAATCATTTTCTCTACTTCTGATCCTGTATAATTTCTAGCAAATATTTTTGCTCTTGCAAAACCATTTTCAAATGTGACGTAAGTCATACTAGAAATAGGCCCTACAATAACACTAACAGCGTTGTCTCCTTTTCCATTAGCATATTGCTTGGCAGCATCATTAAACTCAGAAACAGCTTGCCTAAACTCGCTAGAAGATAACCTAGAAGCTATAATAGCAAAAGCATCAGCATAAGCCTTGCTAGCTGTTTCCATAGTTTTTTCGATAACAGGAAGAACATTTCTAACTTTTTTTAAATGGTCTACATTTACTTTCTTTTCTTGCTTCTCCTTATCATTAGGTTCTTTGTAATCATTTATTGTTTCTATCTTACCTTCAGCATCACTAGCTTCATCTATAGCTTTCTTGTACTCTGCAATAGCATCATCTAAAGTTTTAGTCTCGTAATCAGGCACAGCCTCCTTTAGCATCTTGCTAAGCTTATTATATTCTTCTTCTAGCTTTAATTTTCCTAGATCAGTAATAGCTTGTCTACGTTCTGCAGAAGGACCTGGATAAAAACACCCAATGCGATATGTATTACAGCTACCGTAGGTATTAATAGTATTATAATGTCTTGTATATTTGTTATAAATACAAATTAGAATATATTCATAATATGTAGTTTTATAAATAAAA
>NZ_CP043712.1 GCF_014084025.1 Borrelia sp. A-FGy1 | reverse complement strand
AGCCCATGTAAAAGCAGCAGCAGACGCAAAAGCAGGAGCAGTAACAGGAGGAATAGCTTTAAGATCCTTACTTAAAAACGGAAAGCTAGCACACAAAAGTGCAGCAGGCGACAACACAGCAGTAACAGAAGATCCGTCAAGAGCCTTTGAAGGCGCTTTGAAGGCGGCAGCGAGAGAGTAGCTGAAGTAGGAGCAGGAGATCAGCAGGGAGTCCAACCAGAAGACGATGCAATAAAGACAGCAGTAACCGCACTAAATAAAATCAAGGACGTACTAAAGAAAATCAAGAAATAAAATCAAGGACTTAGCAGCAAAGCAAGGCATTAAGCTAGCAGCAGTACTAGCTAGTAAAGACAACGACGCAGAGCTATCATCAGCCGCAACAGCAGGCACAACAGCAGTATCTTTTGCTTTAGGTGGTGAGGAAGCCAATGTAAAAGAAGCAGAAGCAGCAACAGCAGGAGCAGTAACAGGAGGAATAGCTTTAAGATCCTTACTTAAAAGCGGAAAGCTAGCACACAAAAGCACAGCAGGCGACAACACAGCAGCAACAGAAGAGCTGTCAAAAGCCTTTGAAGGAAGCGGCGGCGACAAAGTAGCTGAAGTAGGAGCAGGAGAACAGCAGGGAGCCCAACCAGACGGCGATGCAATAAAGGCAGCAGTAGCCGCACTAAATAAAATCGCACTAAATAAAATCAAGGAAGTAGCAGCAAAGCAAGGCATTAAGCTAAAAGCAGGCAGCACGGACAAAGACGGGGCTAAAATACTAGCAACAGACAGCAGCAACAACGGACTAGAAGCAACAGATGCAAGCAAAGCCTTAGCAATAGTAACAAAAGTAACAGGAGAAGAAACACTAGCAGCAGTACTAGCTAGTAAAGACAGCGACACACAAAACTAACAGGAGCCGCAACAGCAGAAACAACAGCAGTATCTTTTGCTAAAGGTGGTAATGAAAACCATGTACAACCATGTGCCATGTACAACGCAGGCGACAACACAGCAGCAACAGAAGAGCTGTCAAAAGCCTTTGAAGGCGGCAGCGAGAGCGTAGCTGAAGTAAAAGGATCAGAAGCAGCACAGCAGGGAGTCCAACCAGAAGACGATGCAATAAAGACAGCAGTAGCCGCACTAAATAAAATCAAGGAAGTAGCAGCAAAGCAAGGCATTAAGCTAAAAGCAGGCAGCACGGACAAAGACGGGGCTAAAATACTAGCAACAGACAGCAGCAACAACGGACTAGAAGCAGGAGATGCAAGCAAAGCCTTAGCAATACTAACAAAAGTAACAGGAGAAGAAACACTAGCAGCAGTACTAGCTAGTAAAGACAGCGACACACAAAACTAACAGGAGCCGCAACAGCAGAAACAACAGCAGTATCTTTTGCTAAAGGTGGCAATGAAGACCATGTACAAACATGTACCATGTACAACGCAGGCGACAACACAGCAGCAACAGAAGAGCTGTCAAAAGCCTTTGAAGGCGGCAGCGAGAGCGTAGCTGAAGTAAAAGGATCAGCAGGAGATCAGCAGGGAGTCCAACCAGAAGACGATGCAATAAAGACAGCAGTAGCCGCACTAAATAAAATCAAGGAAGTAGCAGAAAAGCAAGGCATTAATCTAGCAGAAGCAAGCAGTGCAAAAGTAGAGAGCGACAACAAAGAAGGGGCTGCAATACTAGCAACAGAGAGCGGCAAAGGACTAGAAGACGGGGCTGCAATACTAGCAACAGACAGCAGCAACGGACTAGCAGCAGCAGATGCAAGCAAAGCCTTAGCAATACTAACAAAAGTAACAGGAGAAGAAACACTAGCAGCAGTACTAGCTA
>NZ_CP043711.1 GCF_014084025.1 Borrelia sp. A-FGy1 | reverse complement strand
CTTTGTTTATTTTTTTCATAATAATCTTTCTTATCACTTAACATTTTGTTATACAAAAATCTTACACATCCAAATACCTTTGAAAAGTATTTTTTTTGATTAGCGTTAGGATATATTCTATATTTATAAGCTTTATTAGCACTCATATATTATATTATATTACTTATTTATTCTTAGCATATAGACAGATAAGCTAACATTTAATAATCACTGCGTATATTCTATTAATTATCACCTAGTATTAGTTACTAAATACCGGCATAAATGCATAAATAATAATCTTTCATCTTCTCTTTACCAAATAATACTTAATATATGTTCTTTGTGGAAAGTAACCCTTAATCAGTTTAATCATGATAAAGATCATATTCATTTATTACTAGAATTTACCCCTAATATTGGACCTGATAAATTTATTAACAATCTAAAAACAGTATCTTTTAGGCTATTAAGAAAAAAATATTCTACTTATTTATATAAGTATTACTGGAAACCTTATTTTTGGTCTAGAAGCTATTGTCTTATCTCTACTGGGGGAGCTTCTATTGATATTATCAAAAAGTATATTCAAAATCAAAATAAATAGATTTATTACCAAAGGAGTCTCCACCTAAATTTCATAGAAATTATAGGTGACAAATTCTTTGCTATCTTTAGTTAAAATGGCTTTTTTAAGTTTTAATTAATTCTGTAGAGTTTATAATTAGTGTTGCTTTGCATTTTATTTATATAAACCTTTCTTTTTCTTAAATAGAGAATATCTTTAATTTTTTAATAGGAATAAAGCTAGAGTCATCATATAATTTTAAGCTTTAATGATCGCTTTCCTGTATTGCTTAATGTAGCACTTGTCTCTTTTGTATTTATATAAATTATTACTAAGGCCATCTTTAAAGATAACCTTAGCATTTACTTTAAGTTTATGTGTATATAATATTGGGTATTTCAAAATGCAAGTGTATAATTGTGTGTTGCTCCTATTGATATTTCTTTTTATTGCATAAGCTAAAGTCCATATTTTTCTAGTGTTTTATCATGAACATTAGTATTTTGGGATCAATATATGTTAAGTATTTAACTTTTAGTCAAAGTAAGTAATTCTCTAATTCTAATCTTAGTTTAGTTATTTCTTATATCAGCTATTTAACCCTTTTATAAACTTCTAATAGCTTGTCAATAATAGCAATCATTTTATTTATCTCTGTCACTTTAGGATTACTAGCAAACCTCTTTGCATTATTAAACCACCAATCTTCAAATCCATGATATGCAATACCTGAAATAACGCCTACAATGACACTAGCAGCGTTATCTCCTTTTCCATTAGCATACTTCTTAGCAACCTCATTAAACTTGCTAGCAGCTTGCCTAAACTTGCTAGAAGATAAACTAGAAGTAACTATAACAACAAAATCATAAGTATAAGCATAAGCCAGGCAAGCTGTTTCGGTGGTTTTTTTAATAACAGCAAGAATACTTCTAACTGTTTTTAAATTGTCTACGCTTTCATTCTTCTCCTCTCTTCTCCTCTTTAGAAGCACTTTCTGTTTTTGTTTTGATTTTATGCTCAGCATCACTAGCTTGACTTATAGCTTTTTTGTACTCCGCAATGGCATCATCTAAAACTTTGGTATCCCCTTATAGCCAGGCAAAGCATCCTTTATCATCTTGCTAAGTTTAGTATAATCTTGGTCTAGATTTAATTTTTCTAACTCAGCAATAGCTTGTCTACGTTTTGCAGAGAGGAGGGCCCTGGCAATAAAGCATCTAATGCGATACGTATCACAGCTGCCATAGGTGTCAATAGTATTACAAGAGCTTGCATACTTATTATAAATAGAAATTAGAATATATTGATATGGTATAGCTTTATAA
>NZ_CP043710.1 GCF_014084025.1 Borrelia sp. A-FGy1 | reverse complement strand
CGTAATCAATTACATCTTCTGGAAAATCCTTATCAAGAAATACCTGCTTTACATACTCATATCTGGGTTTAGCTTCACGTGCAACATTACTCATATAACCCTCCTTACTGCAATTTAAACACTCTTGTTATCTATACTTAACATCTTTATGTCTTAATATTAACACACATTTTACTTAGTAAGATAAAAATACCTAAATCTTAAAAATGCTTATTTCTAGTTATGTACTATATTTACTAAATATAAAAATAATGCCTTAAAGGTTACCTATATTTTTTAAATACTTTGTTCTTCAGGAGATACTTATGAAGAAATGTAACAAATTTATTTTAATTAGCTTACTTCTCTTATCACTATTCCCCAGCTGCAAACTATTTCAAGGTTTAGGCAACAAGTCTTCTTTGTTAAATGAAACTAATGAAACTACAAAATCAAACAGCCTAGATAAACTATTGCTTAGTAGTAGTGGTTCTAAAAGTAGTAGTGGAGTTAATATAGCAAAACTTGCTTCTAGCAGTAATAAAAACAAAAATCAAAACAAACACAGTCTTGCTGCTCTAGGCAATCTAGATAAAGAGAGTTTAGTGCAAAACCAATCTGAAAATCAGCAAGAAATCGCTTTAAAAAATAAAGTTAGAGAAACATTATCTAGCATTGAACAGAATGCTTTAACAGACATTTCAAAAATTAATGATAAAATTGCTTCTTTAGAAGCCTTACAAAAACAATTAGAAGAAGAATTATCTAATCAAACACATTTAAATAAAAATGAAACTGAAAATGTTGCTGCTAAAGCACAAACTAATAAGCAAGAAGAACAAAAAGGACATAAAGATAGCAATAAAGAACATGCTGCAGTTGCAGACTCAAAAAAAGATGCTTTTATTAAAGAAACTCTTGAAGCTATAAAGAAAAAGATTGAAGAAGAAAAGAAAAGAAAAGCTATTCTAGAAGAGCAAGAAAGACAGAAACAACAAGAGCTTGATAAGATTAAAGCACAACAAGAGGAAGAGAGAAAAAAGAGAGAGGAAGAGAGGAAAAAAAGAAAAGAAAAGAAAGCAAGATTTCAAAAATTCATGCAAACTACTTCTGACTTAACTGAAAAAGCTAACATGGCTGAAGATAAGACTTATCTTATTATTGAAAAGCTTGAAGATCTTAAAAAAGGTATCCCTGATAAGGGAAGTAAGGAAAGCAAAGATAGTAAAGATAAAGAAAAATTAAACAAGTCCCTTGAAAATATTATTTATGAGATTACAAAACTTAGTGGTCTTATAGAAGCAAAAGATAAGATTGATGAGCGTAAGAAATTAGGCTTTCAAACAGAAAAGGAATTTGATGATAAGTTTGCAACCTTAAAGCAAATCAAAAACATTCTAAAGGTTTTATGTGGTAGGGCTAAAGGTCATCTTGGTGGTAATCTTTCTAGCGTTACTGTTGATGGGATCACTAAAGATAATGTAGATCAAGCTACCCTTATTATTAAGCTAATACAAAAAACATTAATTTATATTAATGAGAGTAAGAGTAATCTTGTTAGCATACTTGAAGAATTAGAAAAAGATGCAGAATATAAAATAAATAAAATAAAGGCATAAGAAAAGGGCCTTTTAAGGGCTCTTTTTATTTATTTCAAATGATTTTTAAGATCATCTAATGGGATTATCCCTACTAAATAATCCAACAAATCCAGCAGTAATGCAAAATGACTTGCATGCTAAAACTAATGCAAAAGCAGAAGTATCTAAATCATCTATTCCTTCAGAAGAAGAAATTAAATCTAAATTAGATACTTTTGTAAAAGAAGAACATGAAAAAGCATCTCTTGCAGCAATTCAAAATGCTGATCATATTCTTAAAAACGCTAATTCTGAAAATAAATTAGACGATACACTCCGTGAGTTTAAAGAATTTCATGAAAAAATATCAAACTTATTATTCTCTAATTTAGATACATCTTCAGATAGAAAGACAC
>NZ_CP043709.1 GCF_014084025.1 Borrelia sp. A-FGy1 | reverse complement strand
TCCCAAGATTAAGCTCAAAGGCAGTGCCTGAGAAAGCATTAATTGAAATAAATATAAGAATACTTGAAAATAAAACCCTTACCCTCATGTTAACTGACCTCTAAAGTATCTAATTGATTTATTGTATCAAAATTGATAAAACAAATTACTGGATAATTGTATCATAAAAATCATTTTTAAACTCAATTATCTAGGATAGGAAGAAACTATGTCATTTGCAAGAGGGTGTCAAATCTTAATAGTAATGTCTTTCGTGTTTGTTATTTTTGGCAGTAACATAGTAACATTATACTAGTAGTATAGTAGTACTAAAATAGTAGTAGTCTAATGCTAAAGTAGTGCTCTAGTAGTAATAGAGTAGTCAAAGTAGAAAATAAAGGAGTAATAATAAATGGTAAAGCATGTAAGTAGTAATACAGCAAGTGGTGGTAGTAATAATTTCAAATACAAGCTAGACATTAAGTTTTTTGCTAACAATTTGTATTTAGTTGTAGCAACAATTATTTTGTATCTTCTAAACCTTTACTGCTCATATAACGGTTTACTTGTTTATGAGGCAAGAGAAGAAGTTAGTAGTAGTGTTTTTTACTTTTACATAGTACTAACTATTTTCATTATTACTATCCCATCTGTTATCTTTTCTTATCTGCTTAACCTGTTTAGCCAGAAGATGAATGTAGAGAGTAGGCTTAAGAAAGTTGTACTAAATATATGTTTAATATTTTTATTATTTCTAGCATTTGTAGCCCAAATACCTAGTACATGGTATAGTTTTGAAAGTCTTTTTAGGCAAAGCTATTATTCACAAATAAAGAGCCGTATGGATATTATTGAAAATCAAATATTAGAAAAAAAGGCTTTAATTAAAGATAAGAAAGATAATTTGTCCTTAATTAAAGCCAACCTAATGGATAAGATAAAAAATAACAACTTAAGAATTGAGAAGGCTAAAAATAGACACCTAGAACTAGACTTTACATTTGTTACGATGAAAAAAGATCTACAAAAAGAAATTAATAATGCTATAGAAGAAAATAAAGCTTTACTATTAGAACTAGAAGAGTATGAAGATAAGATTGCAGAACTAGATAATAAGCTAGCAAGTTTCATTGCTGCAAAGAATATAGAGAAAACTAAAACACAAGGAATAAATGTCTTATTTAAAGACTCCTCAATTGTGGATAAAGAAAATTATATTGAATATTATAGAACATGGTTTTTGGTATTATTATCTAGCATGCTAGATTTAACGATAGGTATATTGCTAATAAGCATATATAAGGCTAGACAAAAGTATGTAAAAGAAGTTGTGCTAGACCCAAAACTATCTAGAGAAACAGTAGGTAAGACAAAGTTTGATATTAGATCAAAATTAAGTCCAGTTAAGAAAGTTTTTGATTTTAGTAAAAAAATGCTTACACGAAAGGGTGGTAATGTTTCTAATATAGGAAAAAAGTTATTTGATGCACTTGATTTTGTTTCTTCTTGCTTAAAGGAAGACAAGGCCACAATTAAATCTGTAGGGGTTATATCAAAAGAAACAGGTAAAACAAGATATTTTGTAAGACAAAAAATTGCTTTACTAGTAGAATCAAACTTGGTTTCTCTAAAAAATAGAAGATATATCTTAAATACAGCGGCTGTTTCAAACCTTACTAAATTAGTTAATAAAAGTCGTGACAAGAAGATAAAGACATTGTTTGATAAGTATAGTTTTACTACCTTGTTGTCTGAAGTCACATAACTTGCAGCTTGCTATTTGTAGTTTGCAAGGCTTCATATGCTTTATTTAGCTCAAGAAGCTCTAAGTTTGCCTTAGATATATTATCCTTAATTTCTTCCTGCTTTCCCTTAGCAGTTTCTAGCAAATCCTTAGCCCTGCTCATTGAATCTTTAGCACTAGCTATTAAAGCATGATAATGACTGTTGTATCTAATATCCTTGCTTTCTTTTAAAGCTTCTGCTAAAGCCTCATCAGCCTTGTTATTTGTATTTCTAAAAGCAACGTAAGCTTTTTCTAAAGAACTAGTTGCATCAGTATAGCAAGCATTAAGAGAAGCGTGTCTATTCTTAAGCTTACTAATAGCTTTATGCAAGCT
>NZ_CP043708.1 GCF_014084025.1 Borrelia sp. A-FGy1 | reverse complement strand
ATCTCCTTTTCCATTGGTATATTTCTTGGCAGCATTACTAAACTTGAAAACAGCTTGCCTAAATTTGCTGCAAGATAGGCCAGAAGCAAGAACAGCAAAAGCATCAGCATAAGACAAGCAAGCAGTTTTTGTAGTTTTTTTAATAACAGTAAGGAGTTTTCTAACTGTTTTTAAACAAGCTATGTTTTTTTTTCTTTTCTCTTCGTTAATTTTAAAATAGTCATTTACTGCCTTTATACTCTGCTCGGCCTTACTAGCCTTCCTTATAGCTTTCCTGTAAGACGCAATGGCATCATCTAAAATTTTAGTATCGTAACCAGGTACAGCTTCCTTTAGCATCGTGCTAAGCTTAGCGTACTCTTTTTCTAACTTTTTGTTTTCTAAGTCAGAAATAGCATAGCTACGTATTTTAGAAAATCTAAAACATCCAAGACTGCAGACACTACAATCAGTATAAGTATCAATAGTTCTATAAGAGCTTATACGCTTGTCATAAATAGCATCTAGACTAGATTGGTATGTTGTAGTTTTGCTAAAAAAAGACTTAAGTTTATCTTTGTCGTCTTTAGTTAACTTAGAGGTGTTCTCTTTCTTGTCTAGGTTAGTACTAAGAGTGCTAGAAGTAGCAGTGGGGGTATTAGAAATCAGGGCAGTGCTAGCAGAAACAAGCAAGGGTAAGTCTTTACTTAAACTATTATTTCTAAAAAGCTTACAAGACACAAATAATATCTTTGATATAGACATATTGCTCCTTATCCTTTTCTTATAAAATTTACTCCTTAAGCTATTTGTTTTGTTAGATCTAAAGAAAGATCTAGATAAATCAAGAATAATTGGCATTATATCTCATAAAAATTAGTTTTGTTATTGCAAATTGATTTATCTTTTGTTCTAAGCTAAATTGCTACTAAAAGTAAATAAAGTATACATTAAGTTAATTTTTAAACCAAAGAAACAAAAGTAAATCTTTTACTGTGTTTTAAGGTTGTATGATGTATATTTGGTTAGTAAATATTCTTTTAAAATATAGTGTCTTTTTTATTAATGTCTAACTTTAACAAAAAGAAGATCTCCTTAAAGGGATCTTCTTTTTGTTTTATGAAGTTTAGGTATTTGTATGTTAATATTCTAAACATTAGTTTAATTCAATAAATCCATTTTAGTTAAATTAGAGTGCTAGAGATAAGTATTATTTTGATACTCCTGAATGATACTTTTCATATAAAGCCCAAGTTCGTTTTTTATTTTTTAAAGATAGTTCATCTAGAGTTTCATCATATCTATAAAGATGCAATGTATAGAGGTAACAAAAAGCAAAATAAAGAAGACCAAATAATACAAACCCAATTAGCTCCTTTATTCTGCCTGTTGCATCAATTCTATCTAGATAAGATGAAAAACGACTCTTAATTTTAAAAATACTGCAAATTAATTTACTCAAATTACCCTCCTTACATATAAATATAAACTAGGATATATTGCGTAAAGTAAAATGTCATGCTCTATAAAAATAATATAGCAATATTGTCTTTTAATAAAAGACAATATAAAGGTATTTATATATTTTAGTGTTAATTGGGAATTTTGTTAATAAATAACTAATTTTAGTACAAAAGTTAAGTAAAACTAAGATAATTGCTAAATTTAGATATATATTTGTTTAGATATCTTAATTGTAGAGGATTAAGGTTTGAAAAGAAGGGTAAATTTATAAGGAAGATAAAAAGAGTAGATTTTTATTTATTGGTAGTATTAAGTAGACCTAGTCTTATTGATTTAAAGACTCCTTAAAGACAAAAGAGGCTCATTTCAGTAGGCCTTTTTTGTCTTTATATAAAAATAAAGATGTTCTATACTTAGTATGTAAAGCATTTATATTGCTTTATGCATAATATCAAGATCAACAAAGGCTCTAAGAAGAGTCTTTTTTTTTGCTTTTTTAAAAAAAGAGATAGGTAAAATCAAAATATTAAAAAAGTTATGTTCTTTTTTTACAAAGAACATAACTTTCTAGGGTTAGAGATTTTGTATCTAGCAGTACAGTATTTTTTAAAGAAAAGTAAAGGTTTTGTTTTAATATTTTAGGTATGAATATTATTTATTGGGTTTTTGTAGGTGCTTTTATAAGTGTTTTGATACCCGTGCTTATTTATATTTATAAT
>NZ_CP043707.1 GCF_014084025.1 Borrelia sp. A-FGy1 | reverse complement strand
CATTAATTATTTTATAAATTATAAATGCAATATATTTTTTAATATAAGAATATCAGATTCTAAAGAGAAGTAATAAGATGAATTTAATTACTAAATTATTTATTCTAACTATTTTAGTTTCCAGTGTTATCTCTTGTAAATTATACAAGAAGATTACAGACAACGCCGATCAGGTTTTAGAAAAACTAAAAAACAATAATGAGTCTTTTAATACTTTAAAGAGTAGCAGCGGTGGCAGAAAGAGAAGTGGTCGTAAGCCTAGAAGTGCAGATAACACTTATATGGACCAAGATGCAGACAAAAAACCTTTGATGGCAGATATTCAAAATGATAATAGCAGCAGCTACCCTCAACAAGTTAATAATGACAATGACTCTAGGGAAGTTAAGCAAGCTAGAAACATTATGACGGAAATTGATTCTTCTAAAGAAGATTGCACTATAATAGACGAAGATTTAACAAAAGTAAAAGCAAACCTTGATAAGATAAAAAGCTTACTTAATATAGCTAAATCTTATTTAGAGCAGGCTAGAAAAGCAAGCTCTAGTAAGGCTAACTTAGCCTCATTGCCTAAACTTGATCAAGCAATTAAAAATGCTAAGAGTAGTCATGCTTCTGCTGATACTCATTACAATGATGCTATTGCTGCTTTAGCAAGAGCTAAGGATAGTTTTGAGTATGCACAAAGAAAAGCAGATCAGGCTTTAGAAGAGGCATTAAGTAATAGCAATGCTTCAAGGCATGAGAGCTACTACTATTCTCTCTACAACCAATTTATGGCTGATGCTAAAGATGCAATGAGCAGTGCTAAAAGTTTCCTAGAGACTACCAAGAATAAACAAGAAGAACTTAATGACAAGATACCTCAAGCAAATGAAGACCTTGAAAAGCTAAATAAAGCATATGAAGCTGCTTTGAAAAGTGTAGAATCTTAGACAGTGTTGTTTTAAAAAAGACAAAAGTCCTATGCTATAGCTTAACATATAAATCATATTCTTGATTACTACTATAAATGTGATACAATAATATTGTGTTCTAATACTACTCTATTTTTGCATAAAGTTAGCACAATGAATTTAATGATTAAAGTGTTATTGATATCCAGTTTATTTTCTAGCTTTATCTCTTGTAAGCTATATGAGGCTATAGACAAATCTCAGCAGGCATTAGCTAATAATAAATCTCTTCTAGAAGGCAACAAAAGAAGTAGTCGTAAAGCTAGAAGTATTAGTTATGCAGAAGTAGGTAATCAAGAACAAAATAATGAAAATAGAAGTAACAAAAAAGAAGTAAAAGATAGTGAAAAAGGCAATAATTCAAGTATACAAAAAGATAATATTGTAAAAACAAATCCTTCCGTTACTAGTTATGATAGTGAAAAATATACTAATAGACAACCTCAACAAGTTAATATTGCCCCTAATGACTCTAATGAATCTAAGAAAGCTAAAAACATTATACAAGAAATTTCTACCTCTTTAGAAGAAGTTGAAAAAATAACTGCAGCTTTAGAAACAACAAGATCAGAACTTAATAAAATAAAAAGTACACTTGATGATGCTCGTTCTTATTTAAATACTGCTAGATCTGGAACTAATAAAGCTGACCCAGCCTTATTGCCTAACCTTGATCAAGCAATCAGCAAAGTTAATAGCAGCTATGCTTCTGCTAACTCCAATTATTCAGATGCAATAGGTGCTTTAAAAAATGCTAAGAACGATTTTGAGTATGCAAATAGAAAAGCAGAAGATGCTTTACAAGAAGCTATGATTAATAGCAATGCTGTAGGCTACCAACATGCTCGCTACTACAATTATATGTCTGATGCTAAAGATGCAATGGGCAGAGCTAAAGTTAGCCTCGAGACTACTAAGCATAAACAAAAATGTCTTAATTCCAATATGCCTAAGGCAAATGCAGATTTTGAAGAGTTAAATGAAGCACATGAAGCTGCTTTAAGAAGTACAGAATCTTAGCAGTAGGTTGTAAAAATAAAAGCTTACTCTATAGAAAAAAGAAAAATATATTTACTAAAAATAGTTATCCTAATAAGAAGACTTACTAATTTCTATTTTTGCAGTAAGTATAAAAACATTCCTATTATTGATGGAATAAATATTCCTAATATCCAATAAAATGGATATATCAAGCTTTTAGTATATTTATTACTTTCGCTTATTGAGTCCTTAAGCATCTCCATAAGCTCTTTATGATTTGTATTTACCTTTTCATCTAACTTGCCTATTCTTTCATCTAGCTTCCCTATTTCACCCTTAAGCTCACTTCTTACTGTCTTTATCTCTGCAGAAAGCTCACTTCTTACTCCCTTTATCTCTGCAGAAAG
>NZ_CP043706.1 GCF_014084025.1 Borrelia sp. A-FGy1 | reverse complement strand
GCCTAAAAAGCTATCTTGGATAGATACAAGAAGCTATTTCTATAATCTTTCTTTATTAGAAATAGCAGTTCACTAAGATTATATTATCTATATAACATTGATTTATCCTATCAAAGGTATACTATTAAAAAATAAAAACGTAAAATTGATGTTTTACTCTAGATCTTTCATTTGTTTTTAATTTAAAATTTGAAAGTAAAAGAAGGACAAATAAATTATTATTGCCCTCCTACTTTATTTAGTTAAGTATTTAATGAGGTTATAACTTTTTGTGCTGTTTCTTTTGCATTCTCAGCTACTTGCACTGCTAACTCTACTACTCTTTTTATATCTTCAAGTTTTTTGTTATTTGTGATTTCTGCATTTACTTTATCCAAAACCTCTTTTGTCGCTCCTCTTAAATCTATTAAATGATCTTTAGCTTTTATTGTAACTTCCCAAGCTCTATCTACATTTATCCTAGCTTGTTTTATTTCCTCAGAAGCTGAATCTAAATCTAAATCTATTCCTTTCTGTTGTTCTTCATACAGTTTTTTCATGTCTTCATCTACTGATTTAGTAAGGTCATATGCCTGTCTTGCCACATTAGATGCAACTGTTGCCTTATCTCTAAATTTGTTTATCTCTTCTAGATCTATTCCTGCCGTTTGAGCTAAATCATATATACTTTCTGATAAGCTTTTTAACTGATCTGCAGAAGCTGAAATTAAATTTACTCCACTAATAACTACTTCTACAACTTTATTTGATTCGTCTGATTCATTTAAATTGTCTACTGTAAGATCAGCTTTTTCCATTAAATCTGTAGTTTGAATTAATGACTGATTCAAACTATTTAATAAGCTCTTTTTTTTTGATTCGTAGCTTTCTGAAACTACACTTTGATTATCTAGATATCCTTTTTGATCATTTAAATCATCTATTGATGATACTTTTTGTTGTTCATGAACACAAGATGCTAATAATAAAAATAATACTTTTATTATTTTTTTCATATTTATACTCCTATATTAAACATAATACTATTGATTATATCATATATAAAATTATATTTAATATAATTTAGTATAAATATCAATTTAATATTTTATTTTATTTATTCAGATTATTTTAATTTTAAGTAAAATAATATAATAATTTTAATTTTGATTTAATTATTTAATTACTTTTATCAAAAAATAACAAAGAATACTCCACCTATAATTTCTATGAAATTTAGGTGGAGATGAATTTGTAAAGCAAGTTTAATTTAATATAATTTTAAAAATAATGAGTGATAATAAAGCTTATAAATACAGAATATATCCTAATAATAGTCAAAAAAAATGCTTTTCAAAAGTATTTGGATGTGTAAGATTTTTGTATAACAAAATGTTAAGTGATAAGAAAGATTATTATGAAAAAAATAAACAAAGTCTTAGTGTTAATCCAAGTAAATATAGGAAAGAATTTCCTTTTTTAAAAGAAGTTAATAGTTTAGCACTTTGTAGTGCGTGGATGGACTTAAATTCTGCGTATAATAATTTTTTTAGAGAAATTAAAAAGGGAAATAGAACACAAGGATTTCCTAAATATAGGAGTAAGAGAAATAGGCAAACTTATAGAACTAATAATCAAGGAAACTCAATAAGAATAGAAAATAATTATATAAGGCTACCTAAAATAGGATTTGCAAAATTATGTCTATATAGGCCCATTAAAGATAATGAGCTTATTAAGCATGTAGTGGTAGAAAAAGATATTAATGATAAATATTATGTTTCAATAGCAGTTGAGTACTTGGGTACTAAAAATAACAATGAAACTAAGGGTGATAAAAGGGAAGTAGTAGGTATTGATATGAGTATGAGACATTTTTTAGTAAGTAGTGAAGGTGAGAAAACCAATCATCCTAAATATTTACTAAGAAATGAAAATAGACTTAAGAAATACCAAAGGAAACTATCAAAAAAGAAAAAAGGTTTTTCTAATAGAGCTAAAGCTAGATTAAAATTAACTAAGCTACATAAGAAAATATCAAGTCAAAGAAAAGACTTTTTGCATAAATTATCTTGTTATTTCGTATCAAGTTATAAAAACATAGTAATAGAAGATTTATCAATTAAAGGCATGCAAAAAGGAATGTTTGAAAAAAAGTATTAATGATTTAGGATGGTCTGAGTTTGTAAGACAATTGT
The DNA here is from genome assembly GCF_014084025.1 of Borrelia sp. A-FGy1. Classification (NCBI taxonomy): domain Bacteria; kingdom Pseudomonadati; phylum Spirochaetota; class Spirochaetia; order Spirochaetales; family Borreliaceae; genus Borrelia; species Candidatus Borrelia mahuryensis. The sequence continues at coordinate 210 of NZ_CP043706.1, read as the reverse complement.
CATATAAATCAGAATGGCATGGATCTGCTTTGCATAAAATAGATAGATATTTCCCTTCAAGTAAACTTTGTAGTAGTTGTAATAGTAAAAATACAACTCTAAAATTAAGTGATACTAGCTGGGCTTGTAGTAGGTGTAACACTTTGCATGATAGAGATATAAATGCAAGTCTAAACCTTAAGGCTTATTATTATAAAGAAATAAAAACTA
>NZ_CP043705.1 GCF_014084025.1 Borrelia sp. A-FGy1 | reverse complement strand
GTGTAACACTTTGCATGATAGAGATATAAATGCAAGTCTAAACCTTAAGGCTTATTATTATAAAGAAATAAAAACTAGGTCAGGAACTGCCTGAAGTAAAGCTTGCAGACCATGCTCTAGTGGATGACCGCTCTTTAAAGAGCCTAAAAGCTATCTTGGATAGATACAAGAATCTATTTCTATATTCTTTCTTTATTAGAAATAGCAGTTCACTAAAAACATTTCTGTTCATTTTAATTTAATTACTAGTAGTAGTTCTAAGTTCATTAACAACAAAAATCATCTCAACAAAGAAAATGGGAATCATATAAAATGATAAAGAAAGAAATTTAGAAAACTATATAAAAATATATTAAAGGATCTAAATAAATAACTAAAACAAGTTAAAATTTGCTAAAAATAAATTTTTTAAAAATAAATAATCTAAATCAATTAGATAGAAACACAAACGGAGTAGCTTTTAAAATTACAGTAAATTTAATCTCATTATCCACAACAGTTCTTTTAAAAGAACTTCAGAAAAAAGATATATCGTAAATTTGCAGGCCAGGAATAAAAACAAAAAATAATAAAGGCTAAAGGAAAATCTATTTCAAAGGATATTATCATTAACAAAAACATAAAATTATTTATAGTATTCACAATAAGAATTGCATAACAATGCTCTATAGCATCCTTTATATTACAAAATTAACATAAATAATAATAAATCAACTCAATTTCTATCTATATTGAAACTACTATATTTTTAAAAATAAAATACTTAAAAAAAGTCAATCTCTTTCTCATTTTTGTTAAACTCTAAAAAAATATTTTAATGTAAAGTTGATAGATCCTATAAGAATAATTTATGAATAGAATTGTCATCTATTAAAATGATAGCAATAATCTCTTTTTAAATAAAAATATTTGGAAATAGAATTCCTATAGTGATTTAAAAATATCTATTTAACAACTTCTTTATTGCAGTAAGCTTACATCTTTTCTTGCTAATTCAAAAATGTTAATACCTGTTTTCACAGGTAGAAATAATACTATCAAGCAATTAATAATTTTTAAATAAATATTGATTGCCTAATATAATTAACTTATAATTTCCTTCATGAGAGATAAATTATCTAATCTTGTTCTACAAAAGGCAACACTAATTTTAGTAGATATTCAAAACGATTTCTTGGAATCGGGTACTCTTCCTGTTCCTGGTGGCAATCAAATTATTCCATTAATCAATAATATTCAAACGTGCTTTAATAATATTGTTGCTACAAAAGATTGGCATTGCGAAAATCACATAAGCTTTACTAATAGTATTAATAATAAAGGGTGGCCTAGACATTGTGTTCAGGGTACATGGGGGGCAGAATTTCCAAAAGATTTAAATGTTAAAAAAATAAAAGCTGTTTTTTTAAAGGGACAAAATAAAAATTACGATAGTTACAGTGGATTTTACAATGATTTTGACAAGAAAGAATCAACAGGTCTTTCTTATTATCTTAAATCAAATTCAATTAATACAGTATTTATAGCAGGGCTAGCATTAGATTTTTGTGTAAAGGAAACAATTATTGACGCTTATAAATTAGGATTTCAATCTTATTTGATAACAGATGCTACAAGAAGTATCTCACTTTCCCCTGATATAGTAATACAAGATCTTAAAAGGTTTGACATATTAACATGTTTATCAAAAAATATTTTTGATATTCAAGCCTAAGTAATTTAAAAAACAAAATCTTAAATATATAAGAATTTTTACTAGAAAAATTAATTTCTGATATGCTATATCAGAATATTAAAAATAGGCATATACTAATCAGTATATTAATTATAAGCTTAATAAAAGGGAAAAAAGATTAATTTAATCAGATTACTTTCCTGTTCTATTTTAGAATTTTTAAAATTATTGTTTTTTATTTTTAAAAAAGTTTGTTTATGAAGCTAGATATTAAATTAATCTGCAATCTTCCCATTTTATACTAATATTCCATAATATTTTTAGGAATTAAATTGAAAAAACAGATAGGATGCGATAAAAAATAGAATTACTTTAAGTTAAAACAGTATTTAATAATACTGTCTATGATAAACCAAATACAATTAAGTTTTTAAAATATATAATATACTATAATAGGGTATTATATGTTTTAGAAAGTATTGGATATATTTTGATGATAACTCATTGGACAAACTTTAACTTTCTATTGAAGTTAATAACAATTTATTTCCCCCCCAATAGGATTGACATATCTTGAATATCTGTGTGTTAGAGATAAAAATATGAGCTAAATTTACAACGATTAACTAAAGAACTCAAATTAAGATAACGATTCTACTAGTTTGAATCAACAAGTTAGTATTAAAGAAGTTAAGGACACACAATAGTAGGGTTATAACATATAAAAAAATCCTAAATTAGTTATTACTATAAAAAGACATATAGCGAGGCAGAAAACAAGTAATTATAATTTATCAAAAAATAAACAAAGAATACTCCACCTATAATTTCTATGAAATTTA
>NZ_CP043704.1 GCF_014084025.1 Borrelia sp. A-FGy1 | reverse complement strand
AGTAGTGCTTTTATTTTTTTAAAAAGCATATCCTAAAGAATATGCTTTTGTTAAATGAAATCAATTAGTTTTGAATGTTTTATTGGGAGGTTATTTCATGTATTTAGTTGAAAATATCTAACCTTGCCTAGATACCCTAATAATAATTCACTTTTAAAATAAAACAAATGTTAGGCAATGAGATTAGACTTAAAGATCTGCAAGAATATCCTTTTTTGTGTTCTGCAAGTAGATTTATAATCAATTCCCATTTGTTTGAGGTTAGAGTTTAGGAAAGAAGTAAGCTGACGTAAGTTATTATATTGATTTGCATTTTTGTTAAAAAAGTCTTCGATTAGAAAAGCAATAGTTTTTTCTATATAAGAGCTAGACTGTCTAAAATGAGCAAGAGAAGTGGCATTTAAAACTAAATTCTTAAAAGAAGATAGGTAGGATAAAATTTTATTTATATTTAGGAGAGGGTCATTAACTAAGATAATATTATCTATCTTAGAAGGAGATGCAAAAGAATCTTTACAAAGAAAGGCATTTTTACTTAAAGTAGGAGCTATTTTTTGTGTAAAGATAAAATAATAAATAGCTTCAATAGTTTTAGTAGTAAGAGCAAGACTAAATATTCTTTTAAGAATTCTATTTACCTCTCTAGCATGAAAATATAAGCTAGAACTAGCTTTTAGAAATCTAATAGCTTTAATAATTAAGCTAGCATCAACAAGAGAGAATATTTTCTAAAGAGTCTGCTACTATTTATTTTATAAACTAAAAAATTAGTATGTTTTTTAACAGATAAAATTGATTTGTTATTAAGATGCTCTAGCGGAATGCCAGTTGACATAATAATACCTAATGTTTTAAGAAGAATAGAATGGGAATTAAGTAGACAAGTAGAGATAAAAATAAATTCATTGTGATTTATAAGAATAGTAGCAGGAGAAGCAATAGTGATCTTTTTTTTAAACAACTTAGTAAGTAAAAACATAATTATTATAATAATTATACAACTCTTTTACTTTTAGAAGCAACTTTGGTACTTTTAGAAATAGTGTCTGCAACTTTAGTACTTTTGGGTGCAACTTTGGTACTTTTAGGGGCAACTATGTTATTTTTGTTAATAACTAATAACTTTGTACTAATAACAACTAATTATAATTAGTTGTTATTAGTATAACCTTACTTTCTCTCTACCCATTCTTCCTAAAAACACCTCTTTTCCCCTACTCTATTAAAGAAACTATTTTTCAAGAATAAATATTTTTGATATAGATTCAGTAATACATAATTCTAAAATACTATTTAAAATCAAAAAAAATTTATTTATCCTCAAATTCATCTCATTCTAGTTTTTATTTAAATTCTTATTCTATGTTATTTAATTTTATGATATCTATCTTAACATCCAGCTCATAATCTTGATTACTACTATAAATGTGATATAATGATAGAATATTCTAATAATATTCTATTTTAGATAGAGGTAATATAATGAATTTAATGATTAAAGTGTTATTGATATCCAGTTTATTTTCTAGCTTTATCTCTTGTAAATTATATGAAAAGCTTACAGATAAATCCCAACAAGCTTTAGATAAAGATAAAGCTTTTGTCTATGATAAAGACATAGCTGATAATAAAAATATAAATTCTAGTTTTAAACTAGATAATAGTTCTATAAATTCTATAAAAGACACCAATAGAAGTGGTCGAACACCTAGAAGTGCAGATGATGATGAAGAAATTGGTGTAAAAGAAAATAATCAAAACAGAAATGATCAACAACAAAATAATGAAAGTAAACAAAAAGAAAGTGAAAAAAATAATAGTTCAGGCATACAGGCAGATAGTAGTGTAGGCATAGCCCATTCCGCTGCTAGTGAAGTAGACAACAAGAAACATGATACTAGCAGACAGCCTCAACTATTTAATAAGGACTCTAGTGAAGCTAAGGAAGCTAGGAAAATTATGCACGAAGCTTCTAACTCCTTAAAAGAAGCTGAGAAAATAAATGCAGCTTTAGAAAAAACAAGATCAAAACTTGATAAGATAAAAAGATTAGCTGGTACAGCTAACTCTTATTTAGATACTGCTAGAAAAAATGGATCTAGAACTAATAAACCTAGCCAAGAACTATTGCATAAATTACATCAGGCTATTAATAAAACTAAGAGTAGTCATGCTTCTCTTAATTCTTTTTACAATGACGCTATTGCTGCTTTAGCTCTTGCTAAAGCTAGCTTTGAGCATGCAAAAAGAAAAGCAAATGATGCTTTAGAAGAAGCTTTAAAAGATATACCTCATTTAGGGAGTAATTATCTTTACCATTACCGGATAAATGATGCTAATGATGCAATGGAGAGTGCTAAAAGTTTGTTAGAGGTTGCTAAGAATAAACAAAAAGAACTTAATGAAAATATGACTAAAACAAATAAAGACTTTCAAGAGTTAAATGATATATATAAAAAATTGCAAGATGTGGACTCTAGATAAATAAAAGTAAAATATTAAAGACAAGCCAGACAATACTTTATGAGGTTTGGCTTCTTTATTTATGATACTCTCTTTCTAAACAAAACAACACTTTATTTTCTCTTAACTCTATAGTCTGACTTAAAAAATCATTATTTTTTAAATTCTTACATGAATTAACTTTAATATCTTTATTTTTAATATTATAATTATTATTAATATAGATATTATTTGCTATATAAGTACAGAACAAAGTTTTATTAAAAAGGAAATATAAATATTATGCGATTATGTTTAATAAAAATTTTTATTATACCTAATTTAGTA
>NZ_CP043703.1 GCF_014084025.1 Borrelia sp. A-FGy1 | reverse complement strand
GAAAAAAAAGGATAGGGAATTAACTTTGTACTAATAACAACTAATTATAATTAGTTGTTATTAGTACAAAGTTATTAATTATTAACAAAAATAACATAGTTTCCTCTAAAAGTAAAAAAGTTGCACCCAAAAGTACTAAAGTTACAGACACTATACAGACACTATTTTTAAAAGTAACAAAGTTGCTATTAAAAGTAAAAGAGTTGTATAATTATTATAGTTATGTTTTTACTTCCTAAGTTTTTTAAAACAAAGACCAATATTACTTCTCCCGCTCCTATTCTTGTAAATCACAATGAATTTATTTTCATCTCTACTAGTCTACTTAATTCCCATTCTATTATTCTTAAAATATTAGGTATTATTATGTCAACTGGTATTCCACTAGAGCATCTTAATAATAAATCTATTTTAGCTGTTAAAAAACATACTAATTTTTTAATATATAAAATAAATAGTAGCAGACTCTTTAGAAAATATTCTATTGTTGATGCTAGCTTAATTATTAAAGCTATTAGATTTTTAAAAGCTAGTTCTAGCTTATATTTTCATGCTAGAGAAGTAAATAGAATTATTAAAAGAATATTTAGTCTTGCTCTTACTACTAAAACTATTGAAGCTATTTATTATTTTATCTTTACACAAAAAATAGCTTTTACTTTCAACAAAAATGCCTTTCTTTGTAAAGATTCTTTTGCATCTCCTTCTAAGCTAGATAATATTATCTTAGTTAATGACCCTCTCCTAAATATAAATAAAATTTTATCCTATATAGCTTCTTTTAATAATCTAGTTTTAAATGCCACTTCTCTTGCCCAATTTAGACAGTCTAGCTCTTATATAGAAAAAACTATTGCTTTCCTAGTTCAAGACTTTTTTAAGAAAAACGAGAATCAATATAAAAACTTACATCAGCTTACTTCTTTCCTAAACTCTAACCTCAAACAAATGGGCATTGATTATAAAGCTACTTGCAGAATACAAAAAAGGATATTCTTGCAGATCTTTAAATCTAATCTCATTGCCTAACATTTGTTTTATATTAAAAGTGAATTATTATTAGAGTATCTAGTCAAGGTTAGATATTTTCAACTAAACTTTTTTAGTAAAATATTCAAAATTAATTAACTTCATTTTACAAAAACATACTCTTTAGGGTATGTTTTTGTAAAATGAAAAATGAAAGTACTACTCTTAGAATATTTAAAATCCTTAAGAGTAACACTTTCATTTTTATAAAAGATTTAAAGATTAATTTAAAGACTAATTTAATTATAGTGTACTTTTAAGAAAAAAAAAGATATCCTTTATGCTTTTTAACTTAAGTGAGGTAATTTAGCTAACATCTATACTATTTATAGCACTATTTATTATATTATCTCCTTTTCCTTATATAGGATACGATGAAATTATAAATATAAATAAGCACGGGTATCAAAACACTTATAAAAGCACCTACAAAAACCCAATAAATAATATTCATACTTAACAATATTAAAACAAAACTTTTACTTTTCTTTAAAAAATACTGTACTGCTAGATACAAAATCTCTAACTTTAGAAAGTTATGTTCTTTTTTTTAAAAAAGAGCATAACTTTTTTTGTTAACATTTTGATTTTACCTATCTCTTTTTTTTAAAAAGCAAAAAAAAGACTCTTCTTAGAGCCTTTGTTGGTCTTGATATTATGCATAAAGCAATATAAATGCTTTATGCACTAAGTATAGAACATCTTTATTTTTATACAAAGACAAAAAAGGCCCATTTTAGTATAGCCTCTTTTGTCTTCAAGGAGTTTTTAAGTCATAAGACTGGGTCTATTAATTTAGAGCCTACTCTTATTTCTATCTTCTTTATAAACTTACCCTTCTTTACAAACCTTAACCCTCTCCAATTAAGATATGTTAAAAAAGGTATCTCTAAATTTAGCAATTGTCTTAGATTTGCTTAACTTTTATACTAAAATATTAGTTATTTACTAACAAAACCCCCAATTAACACTAAAATATATAAATACCTTTATATTTTCTTTTATTAAAAGACAATATTGCTATATTATTTTTTACTAAGAGCATGACATTTTACTTTGAGCAATATATCCTAGTTAATATTTATACATTTATATGTAAGGAGGATAATATGAGTAAATTAATTTGCAGTATTTTTAAATTTAGGAGTCGTTTTTCATCTTATCTAGATAGAATTGATACAACAGGCAGAATAAAGGAGCTAATTGGATTTGTATTATTTGGTCTTCTTTATTTTGCTTTTTGTTACCTCTATACATTGTCTCTTTATAGATATGATGAAACTCTAGATCAACTATCTTTAAAAAATAAAAAGCAAGCTTGGGCTTTATATGAAGAGTATAATTCAGGAATATCAAAATAATACTTTTCTAATGGTGTTTTAATCTATAATTAAACAAGATATATTGCTTTAAAGTATAAATGGTTTACAAGCCTATTAACATACAAATACCTCAACATAAAAAAAAAGAAGATCTCTTTAAGGAGATCTTCTTTTTTTTAATCTAGAAGAACGAATATAGATCACCACATAACTGTAAAACATAATGCAAAGCTTAACTTTTGTCTTTTTTTGGTTATAAGAATTACTTAATATTTATTTCTACCTTACTTTTAGTAGACAATCTGGCTTAGAACAAATATTAATCAAGTTGCAATAACAAAACTAATTTTTTGAGATATAATTTTTGATTCATATAGATCTTTATCTAGGTCTAGATAAATCAAATAGCTTAGGGGGTAAATATTAGAAGAAAAGGATAAGGAGAAATATGTTTACTTTAATTATATCAACTGTATCAAAGTTATTATTTTTAACTTGCAAGTTTTTTAGAAATAATAGCACAAGTAAAGAATCACCTTTACTTGTAGCTGCTAGCAATGCCATGATTACTGTTGATACTACCGATAATGTTTGTAGTACTTCTTACAGCACTACCCTAGAAAAGAAAGAAACCAAAGATAAGTTAAGCAAAGACGACAAAGACAAGCTTAAGTCTTTTTTTAGCAAAACTAAAACATATCAATCTAGTCTAGATTCTATTTATGACAAGTACATAAGCTCTTATAGAACTATTGATACTTATACTG
>NZ_CP043702.1 GCF_014084025.1 Borrelia sp. A-FGy1 | reverse complement strand
TAATAAACAATAAACTATACTATATATTAAAGTTCATATATGAACTTTAATATATAGTATAGTTTATTGTTTATTATTATTGTTATGTGTTTAGTATTAAATTAAAGTTATATTTCAATATTATTTATGATGACTTTTATTGACTTATATATAAATTGATGTTATATTTATATAAAATTAAACTAATTGTATTAGTATTATTTATACTACGCAATTAATATGATTAAATACATCTATTATGTTAATAGCATTGTTTTTACTACTATAGTATATAATATTAACTTTTTAATTAAAGTTATAAACACATATAGAGTGCTTATATCATATAAAATAGAGGTTATATCTAAGATTTAGACTCTATAAAATTTCAACAAAAAGGAGACAATTAATGAATAATGATTTGATAGAAAAACTTATTGTCAATATAAAAAGTGCAGATAAAATGCTTGCAAATAAAGATTTAGATCCAAAACCCTATAAAAAAATCATATCAGGATATGCTAAAAATTTTATTAATGGAATAAAATCTAACACATCATATTCCCCAATATATATAAAAAAAATAATAACATCTATTAGAAATAGAATAAGAAATAGTATAAGCCAAGACCACATCTCTTTAGGATATATCAGGTTATCAAAAGAAGAATATAAAGATATCAACACTCAATCGATGAAAAGAGTCAAAGAGCTTAACTTAAATAAAAAGGAAGTCAACCTTAAAGAAATTGATAGATTAACATTAGCATTGCTAAAAAGTAATTGTGAAGAACACTTAGCATATGGAATTGCACTAGCATCAGGTAGAAGAATAACAGAAGTATTTATTAGCCATATTGAAGATATTAAAAACAGCAATGAAGTTATGTTTACTGGTCAGCTCAAAACTAGAGATATTGAAAGATTTTACCAAGGCTATCAGATACCACTAACAATTAATAAAGAAATTTTTTTTGAAGCTTATAATAGATTCACGCAAAGTGCTCTTATTAGAGACATTAAAAATAAATGGGAGTCTGGTATTTTCAACCCCGATTATGTCTATTCAAGACTACAACTAGAATTCTATAAGATATTTAAAGGAAAATTTAAAATATCAGACTTAAGAGCTATATACACAACTAATATACTTTTTAAAGAAGGTTATTTTAATGATAGAAAAGGGGCTATGGAAATTTACCCAAGAATATCAAAAATATTGGGTCATAAAACAGATGAACATGATGCAATTGGAGCTTCTTTCAATTACAGAGATTTTTCAATAACTAATAACAACGTAATAGAAAACTTAAAAGAAAAAATAGACTACATCAAGCAATTTAAAAAAATTGAGATAAATAAAAAAATGTTTTCATTCCTTAATAAACAAGTAAAAGAAGGAAAACTTATTGATATAAGCTATGATTATGATAATACAAAAGTAAAAATAAACGCAAAAACTTTTATAACTTTTAGCAACGCAATGAAAGATGCACTGCATTTCTTTGAATCAGAAGACGCCAACTTGCTTAACAAAAATTCCCTTAACTCCACCTTTAGACGCATCCTAGAGCAGGAATATAAATTTGATATTAAAAATAATGGCAGAAAATCTATTAGATTCTTAGATACTTTCTTAAGAATAGAAAAGAGACAAAAAATAAAGCTTAAGCCACTTCCTAGAAGAAAAAAGCATGAAAGTTATATTATCAAAAATCTTATAATACCAAGAGAAATAAAAAGCTTACTTAAAGAACTTGAAAAACCTAATCAAAAAGAAAAATATAAAATCTTAAGAGAAAACTGCCATATGCTACAAATAATATTAGAAAAACTATTAATTGATAAAGAAAAACAAATGGACATTCTAAATTACGATTTTCTTAAAAAAGAGTTTCAAAAATATAGTACCAAGCCACTCTCAATACCTAGATTTAAAGCAATAACACAAGTTATTCTAAATAACATAGCAAAGCTTAGAGATGCTACCTTTGTTAAAAAAGAAGACCCATTACTATTTAAGGAAGAACTTCTTGCCGATGTAGGATTTACAATAACTCATAAAGGAACTAATAAGAAATATTATAGAGAATTTATAATCGAAACTATAATAATACCTGAACTACATAAAATGCTAAAAAATAAGCTTAAAATATCCAAACATACTGCATATTCTGCTATTTTTGACGACTGTCTTTACTCAATTCTTATCAAGAAAGAAAATATTGGTAATATTTTACAATATAGGCGACTAGAGAAAATATTTAACCAACACATAAAAAATCCAAAAAACAAATTTAGTCAAGAAAAGTTTGAAAAAATTAAATCTCTTATAAAGGACAACTTAAAAGAAATCAAAAATAAAATTATCTTTAAGCAAGAATATCTATCTATCTATGAAATGTATGAAGCAAGAACTAATTACAAAGGAGAAGAAAAAGATATGCACCTGTAAACCTTTTTTCACTAAAGAAAACAAAGAATTCTCCTTTACAAAAAATATTTACACTAGTTGCTATTTTTGCAGTAAATATAAAAACATTCCTATTATTGATGGAATAAATATTCCTAATATCCAATAAAATGGATATATCAAGCTTTTTATATATTTACTAAATTCACTTCTTGAGTCCTGCAGTTCTTTACTAAATTCAACTCTTGAGTCCTGCAGTTCTTTACTTAATTTGCTTATTGAGTCCTGAAGTTCTTTATGATTTGTATTTATCCTTTCATCTAACTTGCCTACTTTTTCATCTAACTTGCCTACTTTTTCATCTAACTTGCCTATATCACCTTTAAGCTCACTTCTTACTTTTTCTACCTTCTCATCTAACTTTGATATATCTCCCTTAAGATCACTTCTTACTTTTTCTACCTTCTCATCTAACTTTGATATATCTCCCTTAAGATCACTTCTTACTCCCTTTATTTCTGCAGAAAGATCACTTCTTACTCCCTTTATTTCTGCAGAAAGTTCACTTCTTACTGTCTTTATTTCTGAAGAAAGTTCACTTCTTACTGTCTTTATCTCTGCAGAAAGTTCACTTCTTACTTTTTCTACCTTCTCATCTAACTTTGATATATCTAGCTTAAGCTCACTTCTTACTTTTTCTACCTTCTCATCTAACTTGACTATTCTTTCATCTAGCTTCCCTAATCCATTTC
>NZ_CP043701.1 GCF_014084025.1 Borrelia sp. A-FGy1 | reverse complement strand
TCTCTAAGGGAGGATCTTCTATTGATATTATCAAAAGTATATTTTTAATCAAAATAAATTTATTTATTAGCAAAGGAGTCTCCTCCTAAATTTCATAGAAATTATAGGTAACAAATAATTTGTTATCTTTAGTTAAAATCTTAAAACAAAACCTTTATTTTTCTTTAAATTATATTATACTGCTAGATATCAAATCTTTAACTTTAGAAAGTTATGTTCTTTGTAAAAAAAGTATATAAATTTTTTTTGTTAATATTTTGTTTTTATCTATCTTATTTTTTTTAAAGCAAAAAAAGACTCTTTTTAGAGCCTTTGTTGATCTTGATATCATGCATAAAACAATATAAATGCTTTATATGCTAAGTATAGAACATCTTTATTTTTATACAAAGACAAAAAAAGGCTCCATTAAAATGAACCTAATTTTGTCTTTAAGGAGTCTTTAAGTCAATAATGATATATCTACTTAATACTTCCAATAAAATAAAATTATCTTTTTTATCTTCCTTATAAACTTACCCTTCTTTATAAACCTTAATCCTCTCCAATTAAGATATGTTAAATAAAGGTATCTCTAAATTTAGAAATTATCTTAGGTTTACTTAACTTTTATATTAAAATAAGTTATTTATTAACAAAAATCTCAATTAACAATAAAATATATAAATACCTTTCCACTATATCTTTTATTAAAAGACAATATTGATATATTATTTTAGTAGAACATGACATTTTACTTTAAGCAATATGTCCTAGTTGATATTTATACATTTATATGTAAGGAGGATAATTTGAGTAAATTAATTTGCAGTATTTTTAAAGTTAAGAGTCGTTTTTCATCTTATCTAGATAGAATTGATACAACAGGCAGAATAAAGGAGCTAATTTGGTCTTCTTTATTTTGCTTTTTGTTATCTCTATACATTGCCTCTTTATAGATATGATAAAACCCTAGAAGAACTATCTTTAGGAAATAAAAAAAGAGCCTGGGCTTTATATGAAAGGTATTATGCAGGAGTACCAAAATAATATTTATCTCTAGCACTCTAATTTAACTAAACAGGTATATTGCTTTAAAGCATAAAGGTTTAGAGCCTATTAACATACAAATACCTCAAGTTCAAACAAAAAGAAGGATACCCCCTTAAGGATATCTTTTTTTTGTTAAAGTTAGACATTAATAAAAAAGACACTATCTTTTAAAAGAATATTTACTAACCAAATATAGAGCAGACACACTTCAAAACACAGTAAAAGATTTACTTTTGTCTTTCTTTGGTTCAAATATAACTTAATGTGTAGTTTATCTTATTTTTAGTAGCAATTTAGCTTAGAACAAAAGATAACTAAAGTTGCAATAACAAAACTAATTTTATTCTTGATTTATCTAGTTCTTTCTCTGGATCTAACAAAACAAATAGCTTAGGGGGTGAATTTTATAAGAAAAGGATAAGAAGCAGTATGTTTACTTTAATTATATAAAGGTATTATTTTTATCTTACAAGCTTTTTCAGAAATAATAGCTTAAGTAAAGACTTACCCTTGCTTGTTTCTGCTAACACTGCCCTGCTTGCTACTATCCCCACTGCTAGTTCTAGCACTTTTAGTGCTGACCTAGACAAGCAAGAAAATACAGATAAGTTAACTAAAGACGATAAAGAAAAGCTTAAGTCTTTTTTTAGAAAAACTAAAACATATCAATCTAGTCTAGATTTTATTTATGGTACCATTGATACTTATACTGATTGTAGTATTTATAGCATTGGATGTTTTAGTTTTTCTAAAATACGTAGCTATGTTCTTGCTGACTTAGAAAACAATAAACTAGACTCAAGAGTACGCTAAGATTAGCAAGATTCTAAAGAATGCTCTGCCTGGTTATAAGGACAACACTTTAGAGGATGCTATTGAGGATTACAGGAAAGCCATAAGGCAAACTATTCAAGCTGAGCGTGAGATAAAGACAGAAAATGACTATTTAAAAATTAATGAAGAGAAAAGAAAAAAATATAGCCGCCTGTTTAAAAACAGTCAGAGGTATTCTTGCTGTTATTGAAAAAACTATGGAAACAGCTTGCAAGGCTTATGCTGATGCTTTTGCTGTTGTTTCTTCTAGGTTATCTTGCAGCAAGTTTAAGCAAACTGTTTACGAGTTTAGGGATGCTGCCAAGCAATATGCTAATGGAAAAAGAAACAATGCTATTAGTGTCATTGTAAGTGTTATTTCAGGTATGGCTGATCCTAGACTTGAAGATTGATGGTTTGCTCATGCAAAGACAATTGCTGGTAATAAGACAGGATCAGAAGTAGAGAGAATGACTACTGCTATTGACAAGCTATTAGATGTTTATAAAATGGTTGGCCTTAAATAACTTTTAAGCTTCTAGCCAACTCTTATCTATATTTATAAACACTTTAGCTCTATATTTGCTATATAAAAAAATAATATTTTAGGTGAATACAATAAAGAAAAAGAGAGGGTGTTAATGTCTATGAGAAGTAACATGTTTATTTTACTGCTAGTCGCATTACTTTTTGTGTCTTGCAAGTTTTTTGGAAATTCTAGCTCTCCTAAAAAAACAGCTCCTTCCCTTGATGATGCTGCTAGTAGAGATAGTAAGCTAGGCAGAATACCACTTACGGCTTCAAGTAAGAAAGATGAAAATACAAGTGATTCTTCAGGGAAAGTTGATACAACTCAAGAGGATAAGCAAAAGAGTAGCCCTACCATGCTTGCTGCTGATAATCCTACTACTGATCCTACTACTACTTCTAGTGCTAGCACAGACAAACAAGACACTAAAGGCAAGTTAAGTGAGGAAGACAAAAAGAAGCTTATGTATTTTTTTAGAAAAACTATAAGATACCAATATAATCTAGTTTCCATTTATAACAAATATGCAAGCCCTTATAATGCTATTGCTACCTATGGTGATTGTAATAATTATGGTATTGAATGTTTTAGCCCAGGACCTTCCGCAAAGCGTAGCAAGGCTCTTACCGATCTAGAAAGCTTAAATCTAAGCCAAGATTACACCAAACTTAGCAAGATGCTAAAGGATGCTTTGCCTAATTACGACACTAAAACTCTAGATGAAGCAATTGCAGAGTACAAGAAAGCTATAGATGAAGCTAGTGAGGCTGAGCGTAAGATAGAGATAGCAAAAAACTATGTAGAAACTCAAGAGGCTGAGGAAGATAAAAAAAATAGAAACATAGTTTATTTAAAAACAGTTAGAAGTATTCTTGATGTTATTGAAAGTACCATGGAAACAGCTAGCCTGGCTTATGCTGATGCTTTTACTGTTGTTTCAGATAGCCTATCTTGTAGCGAGTTTAA
>NZ_CP043700.1 GCF_014084025.1 Borrelia sp. A-FGy1 | reverse complement strand
GGCTACTAAGTAAAAAAATATTCTACTTATTTAGTTAAGTATTGTCTAAAACTTTATTTTTGCTCTACAAGTTATTGCCTTAGATCTACTGGAAAAAGTCACTGGAAAAAGCCTCAGAGATACCATTAAAAGTATATTTAAAATCAAACTAAACCTATTTATTTGCTAAATGAACCTGTTTTTAGTTAAAAAGCAAGCAAAATCTTATAAAGCATACTATCATAACTTGTATTAGATTATTCTTGTCCTTGAATATATTAACTACCTCACTAAAGATAATTTTTTTAAATTGCAAGCTGTGAATCAAATTCAATTGTTTTAGTAAATCTAAGTCAATACAATACCTCGCGCTCCAACACAAGAAAGTTTTTGTATACACTTTTAATCTTTGCTATATTCGTGCTCCTTATCTAACGCTCTATTTATGATTCATAAGGCTTATATGTACATCAAAAACTAATATTTTCAACTCTATTTTGTTAAAAATTTATAAAAATAATTTTTATTTCTAAAAAGCTTACTTTTATTAAAGAATTGATGTACTATGGTAGTAATAATAAATCACAATAAATGGAGGCGTCTAAATGGATACTAAAACTAATAAACTTAAAAAATATCAAAATAAATATCAACACAAATTAATAGTATTAATATCAACACTTAGCTTCATGAACGAGCAATACAAAAAATATAATCAAAGCAATATTTTGTATTATTACAACAACAACTTAAAAAGAAATGGACAGCATCTTGTTAAGATCAAAACTCTACAAAACTACCTATATAAGCTAGAGAAAATTTTTAAAGTAACTATTAATTACTATAAACATTTGGGAAAAAATTTTGGTACTGAGGTTTACTATACACTTAAATACCCTAAAAAGAAGTGTCACTATGAGATTAATAAACACTTTAAGATAAAAAAAGAAAACAAGTTTCAAATACGTATTAAAAAACATAATGTAAAAACCTTAAATAAAAATAGTAGTGTAGAAAAAAGGGAATGTTTTACTAGTATAAATAATAATAAAAAGAAAATAGAAAATTACATAGAAAAGTGTAATTTTAGAACAAAATTACCTTCTTTAATTTTAGAAATGCAAATACCAAATGAACATAAAATCAATCACCTAAGGAACCTAAAACGTATCGAAAATGATCTTATGTGTACACCCAATAATATAATAGAAGGAAGGTTATCCGTTATAATAACTAAGAACGCTAAAAACCCTGCATATTTATGCAAAAAGTTTAAAAATAGTGGTTATAGTAAAATAATAAGAAATATTGGAAAAGAGGGCAATAATCTCAACACAAAACAAGAAAGGCTTAAGGAAATACTCAATGAAGTAGAAATTAATTTAGAAAAAATGGGATATCAAGAAGACTGTGTTAAAAAAGAAATTAAGAGAGTCTATGAGATCTATAAAAACAAACCACACTTCATAATAGAAACTAAAAAATATAAAGATTTAGACAAGATAATAGATAAAATTAAAAGAACAGTAAAACAAATAAAGAAAGAAGATAAAACAGAAATTATAAAAAACATATTTAGCATATTATTAGAACAATTAAGATATAGGACAGACATAAAAGAATTAGTGCAAATAATAAAGCAGTACTTAAATGATAAGCAAAATTTGAGCTATAAGTACATAACAAACAACAAATACTATTATGATTTGTTAAACATAATAGAAAGTAAGAATAGATTCAAAAGAAAAAAATTCGCTTAGAAAGCAATTTAAATCTTGATTTATTAAAATTAAGAAGAGGTAGGTAGAAAATGCAGAGTGTACTTCCACTGGAAAGATTAAGAGAAAAAATAAAAAAAATTAAAACCACAAAAGAAAAAAATAAAGGTATTTTCATTAAAAAAGAAACTGAAGTTAATAGAACCATATATCATACAAAAATCATGCATGATTTTTTTGCATTTGGAGTTGATAAGAGAAAACATGACAAGTTTTTTATTTCATTTAAAGGAATTTTTAACCAGAAAAAAATAGAGACATTTAATTTATTTTCTATAAGAGAAGACGATAAATTTTTAGGTATTTATTATGGTTACAGAAAACCTGTAACAAATGTTGTAAAGATATATGAAGAAAATGGGATAACTAAAGCGTATAACTTTTCAAGAGTTTACTACATAGAATTTAAATTCAAAAAAGGTAGTATTTTTTGCTACCTTAAAGGAATTTCTTATTTAGTTAGAAAAGAGAAAATAGGAACAAAATATTATCAAACCCTGATTAAGGTATTTTTAAGATTAGAAAAAGAATTATATGAATTCTATAATAAAAAATTACCAGAAGGAGGAAATATAGCTAAGTGGTTAAACAAAAACCTAAAGTAATTACTGTAGCAAGTATTAAAGGTGGTGTTGGTAAAAGCACTACTAGTTTGATATTTGCAGTCTTGCTATCAAAGCAAAATAAAGTGCTATTAATCGACATAGATGCACAGGCATCAGTTACTAGTTATTATTTCAATTTTATAGAAAATGAAGGAATAGATTTAATTAATAACAATATATATGAAGTTCTAAAATTTAACTTAAGCATTAATAATGCATTAATTAAAATTAGTGATAATTTAAGATTCATACCTAGTTATTTAACTTTACATAAGTTTAGTTCAGAAGTTATACATTTTAAGGAACTTAAATTGCAAAAACAATTAAAACAATTAGAAACAACTTATGATTATATTATCATAGATACAAACCCAAGTTTAGATTATACACTAATAAATGCCCTTTTTGTTAGTAATTATGTGGTAATACCAATGACGGCTGAAAAATGGACTGTTGAAAGTTTAAACTTGTTTAATTTTTTTTTGAAAAAGTTAGATCTTGATCTTCCATATTTTTTACTAGTTACCAGATTTAAAAAAAATAGTACACATAAAGAATTATTAAGTAAATTAAGAGAAAATAATAACTTTATAGGATTTATAAATGAAAGAGAAGATTTAAACAAGAGAATAGCGGGTAATATTAATTTTGATTTAAGCAAAGACTACATTATAGAATATCAAAATGCACTTAATATTCTTTTGGATAGGATTATAAAATTAACATAAACAAAAATTCCACCGAGTGGAACAAGTGTAAAAAGTGTATAATTAATACAAAGGAGTTTTAGATGAACATTATACTTAATTCGAGAGAATTGAAAAGCAAGGATACAACAGAAGATGACAAAGTGAGGACTCATTATAAAAAATTAAAAGAAAGGTTAATTATTAATCTTAAAGACCAAATTAATAATATACTGGATAATATTAAAATTATAAAAGAGATTAAAGACAAAGGTTTATATGTATTAGATGGACATGCAAAATTTGAGGGTTTCATAAAGGAATATAGGCTTGCTAAAAGTCAGGTATATAACTATTTAAAAGTTGGAAATGCTTTATCAGATGGAATTATTAAAGAAAATTATATAATAGAAAATGGAATTAAAAACACACTATTTTTAATAAATACCAAATATAAAGATACTCAAGATAGAAAATTGAAACAAAATCTAATAAACCCACTAAGGTTTCAGCTTAAAAGTGAAGATAGTTATAAATTCTATAGGAAAAATATTAAACTTGCAGGATTTATATTAGATGATCTTTTTTTAAACAAACAGGATTTACTAAAAGAGTTTATAAATGGATTTGAAAGTTTGAAAAGTAAAAAACAAAAAAAGATATAATAGAATAAGAGGTTGAAAATAATTATTATAATTGTAAAGTAATAAATAGTTGATTTTATTTTAAATTAGATATATAATTCTAGCATTAGTGTTGTTATACATTTATTGTATGTGCACTTCCTAATTGTGATGGTCTTTTAAAGACTTTAGGTCTTAGTTAAATATTTGAGTTAAGGAATATTTAACTAAGACCTAATCTTTTTTGTTTTTTGTTTGTATATTAAATAACTTAATAATAATTGCTTTTAAGATAGCGATATTATCCTAGATCTAGTTTTTTATCTCTTCTCGTAGTGAACTGCTATTTCTAATAAAGAAAGATTATAGAAATAGCTTCTTGTATCTATCCAAGATAGCTTTTAGGCTCTTTAAAG
>NZ_CP043699.1 GCF_014084025.1 Borrelia sp. A-FGy1 | reverse complement strand
GTATAAAGATTCTTATTATCTTCTTTAGTAAACTTACCTTTATTTTCTTGCTTATCTATACTAAAAGCAGCACTAGCAGAATCAGAAGGAGCATCTGCAAGTATGTCAAGGCTACTCTCATGTTTTTTGGCTTCACTTGTAGTATCACTTGTATTTTCATCTTGCTTGCTAGAAGAAGTATCTGTTTCTAGCTTACTAATATTGCTAGCATCTGATTTTTTACCTGAGTTATTATTTCCAAAAAACTTGCAAGACATAAACAACACTGATATTAGCAGTAAAATAAACAAATTGCACCTCATAGACATTAATGCCCTCTTTTTCTTTATTTATTAACCTAAATATAATTTTTATTATAAAGCAAGTATAGAAACAAATTTGTAAATATTGCATAGCTTGTCAATAGCGGCAACCATTTTGCCTACCTCTACTCCTACTTTATTACCAGCAAAAAACTTCTTTGCTTGATCAAACCACCAATCTTCAAATCCAGGATAAGACATACCAGCTATAGCACCTACAATGACATCAACAGCATTGCCTCCTTTTCCATTAGCATACTGCTTAGCAGCATCTCTAAACTTAGCAAAAGCTTGTTTAAACTAGCTGCAATATAAGCCAGAAGCAACAGTAACAAAAGCATCAGCATAAGCAAGGCAGGCTGTTTCGGTAGTTTTTTTAATAACAGTAAGAAGATTTCTAACTGTTTTTAAACAAGCTATATTTTTTTTCTTTTCTCTTCAGTATCATTTTCTGTCTTTGTCCTACTCTCGGCTTCACTAGCCTCACTTATAGCTTCCTTATACTCCGCAATTGTTTCATCTAGAAGTTTTAGTGTCATAACTAGGCGCAGCATTCTTTAGCATCTTGCTAAGCTTAGCGCATTCTTCTTCTGTCTTTTTGTTTTCTAAGTCAGCAATAGCATATCTACGATTTGCAGAACAACTTTTCTTGAAATATATAGTACTATAATCATCACAATCAGTATAGATGTCAATAATGTTATAAGACATTACATGCTTTTGATAAATATAAACTAGACTAGATTGGTGGTATGTTGTAGTTTTTCTAAAAAAAGACTTAAGCTTGTCTTTGCCGTCTTTAGTTAACATAGAAGTATTTTCTTGCTTGGCTAGATTAGTGCAAAAAATATTATAAGCATTAACTAAGGGTGGATCTTTTTTGCATCTGCTTTTATTTCTAAAAAACTTGCAAAATAGAAATAGTATCTTTGATACAGTTGATATAATTAAAGCAAGTATGGCGTTCCTTATCCTTTTCTTATAATATTTACCCCCTAAGCTATTTGTTTTGTTAGATCCAGAGAAAAGTCTAGATAAATCAAGAATAATTGGCATTATATCTCATAAAAATTGATTTTGTTATTACAACTTTAGTTATCTTTTATCCTAAGCTAAATTGCTACTAAAAGTAAAATAAAGTACAAATTAAGTTATATTTGAACCAAAGAAAGACAAAAGTAAATCTTTTACTGTGTTTTTTAAGTGTGTCTGCTCTATACTTGGTTAATAAGTATTCTTTTAAAACATAGTATTTTTTTAGATTAAAATTTTTTTCATAATAAAAGGAGATATCTTTAAGGATGTCTTCCTTTTATTTGAACTTGAAGTATTTGTACGTTAATACTCTAAATCATTTATACTTTAATGTAATGTATCCATTTTAATTAAATTAGGATGCTAGAGATAAGTATTATTTTGATACTCCTGAATGATATTTTTCATATAAAGCCCAAGCTCTTTTTTTATTTTTTAAAGATAGTTCGTCTAGAGTTTCATCATATCTATAAAGAGGCAAATGTATAGAGGTAACAAAAAGCAAAATAAAGAAGACCAAATTAGCTCCTTTATTCTCCTTGTTGTATCAATTCTATCTAGATAAGATGAAGAACGACTCTTAACTTTAAAAATACTGCAAATTAATTTACTCAAATTACCTTCCTTACATATAAATATAAACTAGGATATATTGCGTAAAGTAAAAAGTTATGCTTTATAAAAATAATATAGCAATATTGTCTTTTCTTAAAAGACAATATAAAGGTTTTATATATTTTAGTGTTAATTGAAATTTTTGTTAGATAGCTATCTAATTTTAGTATAAAAGTTAAGTAAACCAAGATAATCGCTAAATTTAGAGGTACCTTTATTTAACATATCTTAATTGGAGAGGATTAAGGTTTATAAAGAAAGGTAAGCTTACAAGGAAGATAAAAAAGATAATTTTATTATTGGAAGTTTAAGTAGACCTACCCTTATTGACTTAAAGACCCCTTAAAGACAAAAGAGGCTCATTTTATTATGACCTTTTTTGTCTTTGTATAAAAATAGAGATTTTCTATACTTAGCATATAAAGCATTTATATTTTTTTATGCATGATATCAAAACCAATAAAGGCTCTAAAAAAAGATCCTTTATTGGTAAAAGAGAATAAGAGAGATAGGTAAAAGCAAAATATTAACAAAAAAAATTTATATACTTTTTTTACAAAGAACATAACTTTCTAAAGTTAGATATTTTGTATCTAGCAGTATAATATAATTTAAAGAAAAATAAAGGTTTTGTTTTAATATTTTAAATATGAATATTATTTATTGGGTTTTTGTAGGTGCTTTTATAGGTATTTTGATACCCGTACTTATTTATATTTATAATTTCATATCCTATATAAGAAAAAAAAGGTAATAAGAGAAATAGTACTGTAAATAGTATAAATGTTAGCTAAATTACCTCACTTAAGCTTAAAAAGGCACAAAGGTTATCTTTTTTTTTCTTAAAAGTACACTATATTTAAGTTAATCTTTAAACCTATATTTTATAAAAATAAAAGCATTTATTTTTAATACTCCCTGGTATAAAAGTAGTGCTTTTATTTTTAATTTATAAAAAACATACCCTAAAAAGCATGCTTTTTAAGTAAATGAAATTAATTAGTTTTGAATGTTTTATTGAGAGGTTATTTCATCTATTTATTTGAAAATATCTAACCTTACCTAGATACCCTAATAATAATTCACTTTTAAGATGAAACAAATATTAGGCAATGAGGTTAGACTTAAAGATCTGCAAGAATATCTTTTTTTGTGTTCTGCAAGTAGATTTATAATCGATTCCCATTTGTTTGAGGTTAGAGTTTGGGAAAGAAGTAAGCTGACGTAAGTTATTATATTGGTTTTCATTTTTGTTAAAAAAGTCTTGAACTAGAAAAGCAATAGTTTTTTCTATATAAGAGCTAGCCTGCCTAAAATGAGCAAGAGAAGTGGCATTTAAAACTAGCTTCTTAAAAGAAGCTAGGTAGGATAAAATTTTATCTATATTTAGTAGAGAGTCATTAACTAAGATAATATTATTTATCTTAGAAGGAGATACAAAAGAATCTTTACAAAGAAATGCATCTTTACTTAAAGTAGGAGCTATTTTTTGTGTAAAAATAAAATAATAAATAGCTTCAATAGTTTTAGTAGTAAGAGCAAGACTAAATATTATTTTAATAATTCTATTGACTTCTCTAGCATGAAAATATAAGCTAGAATTAGCTTTTAAAAATATAATAGCTTTAATAATTAAGCTAGCATCAACAATAGAATACTTTCTAAAGAGTCTGCTACCATTTATTTTATATAATAAAAAATTAATATATTTTTTAACAGCTAAAATTGATCTATTATTAAGATGCTCTAGTAGAGATTAAAAATAAATTAATTGTGGTTTATAAGAATAGGGACAGAAGAAGGTTTGGTTAGTCTTTTTCTAAAAAACTTAGGAAGTAAAAACATAATATCTATAATAATTATACAACTCTTTTACTTTTAGAAGCAACTTTGGTATTTTTGTTAATAACTAATAACTTTGTACTAATAACAACTAATTATAATTAGTTGTTATTAGTACAAAGTTAATTCCCTATCCTTTTTTTTCTTAAAAACACCTCTTTTCCTCATACTCTAATTTAGCTATTTTAAATTTTCTTACCCTTAACATAAAAACTTTACTATATTTATTTTTAATATTATAATTATTATTTATATAGATATTGTTTACTATTAAATAAGTAAAGAGCAAAGTTTTATTAAAAAGGAAATATAAATATTATGCGATTATGTTTAATAAAAATTTTTATTATACCTAATTTAGTA
>NZ_CP043698.1:2021-6148 GCF_014084025.1 Borrelia sp. A-FGy1 | reverse complement strand
ACAAATAATTTGTTATTTTTAGTTAAGGTAATCAAGTCTCTAATTCTAATCTTAGCCTAATTATTTTTTATATCAACTATTTACCCTTTTATAAACTTCTAATAGCTTATCAATAGCATCAGTCATTTTTTTTACTTCTGCCGCCCCTGTCTTATTACTGGCAAACATTTTTGATTTTGCAAACCTCTCTTCAAATCCAGGATAAAATATGCCTGCAATAGGACCTACAATGACACTAGCAGCATTGTCTCCTTTATCTCCATTAGCACACTCCTTAGCAGCAGCATTAAAATCGAGAAAAGCTTGCTTAAGCTCTCTAGAAGATAAACTAGAAGCAACAACAGCAAAAGCATTAGCATAAGCTAGGCTAGCAGTTTCAATAATTTTTTTAATGACAGGAAGAATGCTGCTAACTGTTTTTAAATTGTCTACGTTTCCTTTTTTTCTTGTCTTCCTCAGCCTTTTGAGCTTCTGAGTGATCTTTTACTATCTCTATCTTACGATCAGCATCACTAGCTTTGCTGACAGCTTCCTTGTATGCCGCAATTGCCTCATCTAAAGTTTTAGTGTCATAACTAGAAACAGCATTCTTTAGCATTTTGCTAAGCTTAGCATATTCCTGGTCTAGATTTAAGATTTCTAGTTCAGCAATAGCCTTGCTACGCCTTGCAGAAGGCCCTGGGCTAAAACAGGAAATATTATATTCATTACAGCTACCATAGGTAGCAATAGCATTATAAGAGCTTGCATATTTGTTATAAATAGAATCTAGACTATATTGATATCTTATAGTTTTGCTAAAAAAAGCATTAAGCTTTTCTTTGTCTTCTTTGGTTAGCTTGCCTTTAGTTTCTTGCTTGTCTGTGCCATCACTAGAAGTAGTAGGATCATCAGAAGCAAGCATGTCAGGTCTAGTCTCATGTTTTCTATGTTCATCTGTAGTGTCACTTATATTTTTATCTTGCTTATCTGAAGAGTCAGACAAGGCTAGTTTACTAATATTACTAGCAGATGCTTTTTTAGCTGAGTTATTATTTCCAAAAACTTGCAAGATACAAGCAAAATAGTTGCTAGAAGTAAAATGCACAGATTACACCTTTCTAACATTAATATCACCTTTTTTCTTTATTGTATTAACCTAAATATTATTTTTATTATATAACAAGTATAAAGGTAAATGGGATTTATAAATAACTAGTGAAGCTTAAAAGTTATTAAGATTTGACCCTTTTATAAACTTCTAATAGCTTATCAATAGCAGTAATCATTTTATTTACCTCCGCTCCTGTCTTATTACGAGCAAACATTTTTGCTCTTGCAAACCGACTATCTTCAAGCCCAGGATGAGACATGCCTAAAATAGGACCTACAATAACATCAGCAGCATTGTCTCCTTTTCCATTAGCATACCTCTTAGCAGCCTCTCTAAACTCAGAAAAAGCTTGCTTAAAATTGATACAAGATAAGCTATCTGAAACAATAGCAAAAGCATCAGCATAAGCAAGGCTAGCTGTTTCAATAGTTTTTTCAATAACAGCAAGAACATTGCTAACTGTTTTTAAAAGGTCTACATTTCCTTTCTTTTTTTCCTTTTCATCCTTTGTAGGTTCTTTATAATCATTTATTTTCTCTATCCTACACTCAGCCTCACTGGCTTGACTTATAGCTTGCTTGTACTCCTCAATGGCTTCATCTAAAGTTCTAGTGTCGTAAGCAGGCAAAGCGTCCTTTAGCATACTGCTAAGTTTAGAATACTCTTGGTCTAGCTTTAATTTTTCTAGAGAATCAAGAGCCTTGCTACGCCTTGCGGAAGGTCCTGGGCTAAAGCATCCAATACCATAATTATTACAATCACCATAGGTAGCAATAGCATTATAATGTCTTGCATATTTGTTATAAATGGAAACTAGACTATATTGATATCTTATAGTTTTGCTAAAAAAAGCATTAAGCTTTTCTTTGTCTTCTTTGGTTAACTTGCCTTTAGTTTCTTGCTTGTCTGTGCTAGCACTAGAAGTAGTAGGATCATCAGAAGCAAGCATGTCAGGGCTAGTCTCATGTTTTCTATCTTCATCTATAGTGTCACTTGTATTTTTATCTTGCTTATCTGAAGAGTCAGACAAGGCTAGCTTACTAATATTGCTAGCAGCTGCTTTTTTACCTGAGCTATTATTTCCAAAAAACTTGCAAGACACTAGCAAAATTGTTGTTAGCAGTAAAATAAACACATTACTTCTCATAATCATTAATACCTTCCTTTTCTTTATTTATTAACCTAAATATTATTTTTATTATATATCAAACATAGAGACAAAGTGTTTATAAACATAGGTAAGAGTTAGCTAGAAGCTTAGAAGGTATTATTACTTAACTATTTTGTAAACATCGCATAGAGTATCAATAGCGGCAACCATTTTGTCTACCTCTTCTCCTGATTCCTTATTAGCAAATCTTTTTGCTTTATCAAAGCTTTTTTCAAATGAAGCATGAGACATGCCTGCAATAGCACCTACAATAACATCAACAGCGTGATCTCCTTTATTTCCATTGGCATACTCTTTAGCAGCCTTACTAAACTTGCAAATAGCTTGCCTAAACTTGCTGCAAGATAAGCTATCTGAAACAATAGCAAAAGCATCAGCATAAGCCAGGCTGGCAGTTTCTATTGTTTTTTCAATAACAGTAAGAACGCGTCTAATTGTTTTTAAATGGTCTATATTTTTTTTCTTCTTCTCTTGCTTAGCACTTTGAGTTTCTGAATAGTCATTTACTATCTCTATTTCTTCTTCAGCATCACTAGCTTTGCTGACAGCTTGCTTGTATGCAGCAATGGCATCATCTAAAGTTTTAGTGTTATAACTAGGCACAACACTCTTTATCATATTGCTAAGATTAGTGTAATCATTGTCTAGATTATTGTTTTTTAAGGCAGCAATAGCTTGACTACGTCTTGCAGAGGGCCCTGCACTAAAACAGGAAATACTATATTCTCCACAACCAGTATAGGTAGCAATAGTATTATAATGTCTTACATATTTGTTATAAATAGAATATAGGCTAGATTGATATCTTATAGTTTTTCTAAAAAAAGACGTAAGCTTGTCTTTGTCTTCTTTGCTTAACTTTCCTTTAGTTTCTTTCTTGTCTGTGTTATCCTTACTAGCAGCAGTAGAATCATCAGAAGCAAGCATGTCGGTGCTACTCTTTTGTACATCCCTCTGAGATTTATCAGCATCACCTGGAGCGTCACTTGTATTTTCACCTTTCTTACTTGAAGCAGTAAGTGGTATGCTGCCTAGCTTACTATCTCTACTAGCAGCAGTAAGGGTTGGAGGTGCTTTTTTACCTGAGCTTTTATTTCCAAAAAACTTGCAAGATACAAAAAGTAATGTGATTAAAAGTAAAATAAACATATTATTTATCCTTGACATTAATACCCTCTTTTTCTTTATTGTATTCACCTAAATATAATTTTTATTATAAAGCAAGTTAGAGCTAAAGTATTTATAAATATAGATAAGAGTTAGCTAGAAGTTTAAAAGTTACTTAAGGCTAGCCATTTTATAAACATCGCATAACTTGTCAATAGCTGCAACCATTTTCTTTGCTTCTGCTTCTGTCTTATTACTAGCAATTCTTTTTGCTCTTGCAAACTCTTCTTCAAATCTAGGAGAAGTAATACTAGAAATAGAGGCTACAATAACACTAGTAGCATGATCTCCTTTTCCATTAGCATACCCCTTAGCAGCCTTACTAAACTCGTAAGCAGCTTGCCTAAACTTGCTGCAAGATAAACTAGAAGCAAGAACAGTAAAAGCATTAGCATAAGTCAGGCAAGCAGTTTCTATAGTTTTTTCAATAATAGTAAGAAGACCTCTAACTGTTTTTAAACAGGCTATGTTTTTTTTTCTTTTCTCTTCGTTAATTTTAAAATAGTCATTTACTGCCTTTATACTCTGCTCAGCCTTACTAGCCTTCCTTATAGCTTTCCTGTACGCAGCAATAGCATCCTCTAAAATTTTAGTATCGTAACCAGGTACAGCTTCCTTTAGCATCTTGCTAAGCTTAGCGTACTCTTTTTCTAACTTTTTGTTTTCTAAGTCAGCAATAGCATAGCTACGTATTTT
>NZ_CP043698.1:0-2011 GCF_014084025.1 Borrelia sp. A-FGy1 | reverse complement strand
ACTACAATCAGTATAAGTATCAATAGTTCTATAAGAGCTTATACACTTGTCATAAATAGCATCTAGACTAGATTGGTATGTTGTAGTTTTGCTAAAAAAAGACTTAAGTTTATCTTTGTCGCTTTTGCTTAACTTAAAAGTATTTTCTTTTTTGTCTAGGTTAGTACTAAGAGTGTTAGAAGTAGCAGTGGGGGTATTAGAAAGCAGGGTAGTGCTAGCAGCCATAAGCAAGTGTGAGTTTTTGCTCTTACTGTTATTTCTGAAAAAATTGCAAGACACAAATAATATCTTTGATATAGACATATTGCTCCTTATCCTTTTCTTATAAAATTTATCCCCTAAGCTATTTGTTTTGTTAGATCTAGAGAAATATCTAGATAAATCAAGAATAATTGGCATTATATCTCATAAAAGTTAGTTTTGTTATTACAACTTTATTTATCTTTTGTTCTAAGCTAAATTGCTACTAAAAGTAAATAAAGTACACATTAAGTTCTATTTGAACCAAAGAAATAAAAGTAAATCTTTTACTGTGTTTTTAAGTGTATTTGTCCTATATTTGGTTAGTAAATATTCTTTTAAAATATAGTATCTTTTTTATTAATGTCTAACTTAATAACAAAAAAGAAGATACTCTTAAGGGTATCTTCTTTTTTGTTAAAGTTAAGGTATTTGTGTGTTAATATTCTAAACATTACTTTAATGCAATAAATCCATTTTAGTTAAATTAGAGTGCTAGAGATAAGTATTATTTTGATACTCCTGCATGATACCTTTCATATAAAGCCCAAGCTCGTTTTTTATTTTTTAAAGAGAGTTCATCTAGAGTTTCATCATATCTATAAATAGGCAATGTATAGAGATAACAAAAATCAAAATAAAGAAGATCAAATAACACAAATCCAATTAGTTCCTTTATTCTGCCTGTTGTGTCAATTCTATCTAGATAAGATGAAAAACGACTCTTAACTTTAAAAATACTGCAAATTAATTTACTCAAATTACCCTCCTTACATATAAATATGAACTAGGATATATTGCTTAAAGTAAAAAGTTTATGCTCTACTAAAATAATATATCAATATTGTATTTTCTTAAAAGATACAGAGGGAAGGTATTTAGATATATTAGTGTTAATTTTGGCTGTAGTTAAATCTAAGAGCAGCAAAATTTAACTAAACTTAAGATAATTTCTAAATTTAGATATACCTTTATTTAGGTATCTTAATTGGAGAGGATTAAGGTTTATAAAGAAGGGTAAATTTATAAGGAAGATAAAAATAAGAGTAGATTTTTACTTATTAGAAGTAATAGGTAAATTTACTCTTATTGACTTAAAAACTCCTTAAAGACAAAAGAGGCTCATTTTATTATGGCCTCTTTTGTCTTTGTATAAAAATAAAGATGTTCTATACTTAGTATTAAAGCGTTTATATTATTTTACGCATGATATCAAGACCAATAAAGGCTCTAAAAAGAGTCTTTTTTTTGTTTTTTAAAAAAAGAGATAGGTGAAAGCAAAATATTAACAAAAAAAGTTATGTACTTTTTTTACAAAGAACATAACTTTCTAAAGTTAGAGATTTTGTATCTAGAAGTATAATATCTTTTAAAGAAAAATAAAGGTTTTGTTTTAATATTTTAGGTATGAATATTATTTATTGGTTTTTTGTAGGTGCTTTTATAAGTATTTTGATACCCGTGCTTATTTATATTTATAATTTTATATCCTATATAAGAAAAAGAAGATAATAAAAGAAGTAGTGCTATAAATAGTATAAATGTTAGCTAATTACCTCATCTAGCTTAAAAAGCATAAAGGATATCTTTTTTTTAAAAAAAATTAAACTATATTTAAGTTAATCTTTAAACCTATATTTTATAAAAATAAAAGTATCTACTCTTAAATATTTTAAATATTCTCTAGGCATAAGAGTAGTGCTTTTATTTTTTTAAAAAGCATATCCTAAAGAATATGCTTTTGTTAAATGAAATCAATTAGTTTTGAATG
>NZ_CP043697.1 GCF_014084025.1 Borrelia sp. A-FGy1 | reverse complement strand
TTTCATAATAATCTTTCTTATCACTTAACATTTTGTTATACAAAAATCTTACACATCCAAATACTTTTGAAAAGTATCTTTTTTGACTATCATTAGGATATATTCTATACTTATAAGCTTTATTTTAGCACCGATTATTTTTAAAATAATATTATATAAACTTGCCTTACAAATTCATCTCCACCTAAATTTCATAGAAATTACAGGTAAAGTATTCTTTGTTATTTTTTGATAAATGCCTTCCCTATCGCCCTCTATATATCTCTATCATCAGCTTCACTACTACTCTCCTGCTCTTTTTTTTCTTTATATCTAAAATATAGAATATCTTCCTCTCTACTACTCTTAGTACTACCTAGAATATCTTTGCCAAAAAGTAGATTGATAAGCTTAACGACCAAAACACCACACAAACAAATGCAGAAAATAAAAACAGCTGCTATAACTATCTTATTATTATTCATAGCAATCCTCTCCATACTTAATTAATACTGCTTATTAGCGTTTTAGTATACAAATTGCTGATATTTTACTTTAAATGAAACTATCTTTTTTTATTTTCAAATCTAATATCTCTTTTGCTAAATCCTTGATCTGTCCAACTGCAATTGTTAAGAATGCTGCTGCATTAGCAAGAGAGGAAATAGTGACTATATTTTCTTCTGCATTTGTTGCATACCAAGCATCAGAAGCTTCTTTACTTATTAAAAGAGTATAGTTAAGCATAAAATTAGATAATATAATACTTGTAAGATTATATATAAGCACATAAATGCTAGCAATATTGCTATTGTTAGGAAATTCTTCTTTTTTAAAAACAAACTTCGGGCCTAGATTTTTAATTACAAACTTATCAAGTTTCTTTTTAATATCGTCTTCATCTATATCTAGGTTAGATATATCATCTAGTGTTTTATTTGCAAAAAGTATTATGTTCACTGACTGGCTTAGTTTGAAAAGTGCATCATCAACAACAGAACTATCATATCCAGTATCTAGCAGCTTCCAAAAGGCATTATAAACTGCTTGTATTGCAATCTTTAGCTCGTAAATAAGTGTTGGAATTATTCTTTCTCTTATGTTTATTCTATAATTTATATCAAAAAACCCGATAGTAAAATCAGCACTGCCTTTATACCTAGAAGAGATCTCTTCTCTTTTTATAAGTTTTTTCTTGCAAACAACAAGATCTAGCAACTCTTCTGCCTTAGACTCAGCTAGCATACTTACTCGTTCTGCTTCACTGCTACTTTTGTAATAAACGCAATATAGAAGAAATAATACTAATACAGGCAGTAATACACTTAGCAATGCAAGTATATCTATGTAAAGCATATATCCTCTGGGGCCTAAATTTCTTTAACCCATAGCCAGTTAACCTATACTTTACAAAAACGATACTTGAACTGCATGCTAAATAACATCTAACTAGTTTAAAAACTACTTCCAAACGCTTTTAAGTTACAAACATTATTGGCAAATAAATAAATCAAATCAAATACATGAATCGTTTAAGAAAGAATATAGGCTAGATTCCCTTGCAAAGTCTCTACTCTATATTCTTTCTTTGTCAAAAGAGCCAAGCTCTTCTTTAAAGCACAACTCTTCTTCTTGGCATGAAAAGATAGGCATTTTAGTCAAAATATCTTAGAAATACTTCCCTCCATTTTATTAAAAAAACTATAACTTACTTATTAAGTTTATAGCTAAATAAAAAAAGGTAAGAGCTAGCCTTTAACCAAAGTCAAAAGTTAGCTCTTTTAGAATTGAATAAGCATAATAAATTATGTTATTCAATGCGTAGTCATACTATAATATTTAGTAAAAAAAGTCAAGTTTTTTAAGACAATTTAGTCTAATATTCCTGCATTCTAAATCCTAGAGAATATTCCTTCTCCTTTAGCATTCTTACAAGTTTTTCTATATCTAGCACATCTCCTGCAAAGTTATAATTATTAATTATTACTCTACTGTTTTCTTTCTTATTTTCTAGCCTTTGTAGTCTTATAATCTCTTTTTCTATAACTATAAGGACAGCCGCATTTAGTCTCAGGTTCTCATCAATTGGTGATGGGGTTACTCTTACTAGTTCAGGCTGTCCCATCTCACTTGTTAGGAGCCCTACTTGTGGAATATAGGTAGGGCTTTGGTTCTAAAGAAAGCCCCTTTCTTGATAGTTTTATCTCCTCTAGGCTCACTGCTGCTTTAACAGTCGCAATTCGCCTTAGTATTTCTTCTAAAATTTTTCTAGCATTAGCTATATCTTCTTCCTTGCTGGCTCTTTAAAGAGCCTAAAAAGCTATCTTAGGATGATACAAGAAGCTATTTCTATATTCTTTCTGTATTAGAAATAGCAGTTCACAAATATAGAGTAAGCAGTGAAGAATAAATTTTATCCATGGTTAAAGGAATGCTATATGGGGTATTAATCTTTTAAGATCTATTGTTTTAAGCTGTCCTTTAAATTAAAGTATAAATTAAATATAGTATATAACTAGAAATAAGAATTTTTAAGATTTAGGTATTTTTTATCTTACTAAATAAAATGTGTGTTAATATTGAGACATAAAGATGTTAAGTATAGATAACAAGAGTACTTAAATTGCAATAAGGAAAGTTATATGAGTAATATTGCAGGGGAGGCTAAACCCAGATATGAATATGTAAAGCAGAAATAGCATCATTGCAATGAGTATCAGCATCAGCATGCCTATATTAACCTTATTAATAGCTTGGTGCAGGCTAGGCAATAAGTTTGTGTTAGTTTGATTAGAGCTTGTAGTTCTAGCTTAATCTAAATAAGCTTTAGAGCTGTTAGTCTCACTTTTTATATTATCAAGCATTTGTTTTATAGTTTCTAAATCTTTGCTTAATATAGTGACTCTTTTGTAGAAGATTCAACTGCCTTTATAATGTCTCTAGCTTCCCTAGCTTTCCTAGAGTCCTTATTAACTTGTTAGAGATGGCTACTACTATTATCATTTTGCATATTGGGGTGCCTGTCTGCCATCAAAGGTTCTTTGCCTGCATTTTGGTCCATATAAGAATTATTTATACCTCTAGGCCTACGACCACTTCTATTATCGCCGATATCCTTTAAAGCATAAAAGACTTATTGCTATCTAGTTTATCTATAACCTGATCGGCCTTGTCTGTAAGCTTATTGTATAATTTACAAGAGATAATGCTGTAAAATACAATAGTTAAAATAAATAATTTAGCAATTAAATTCACCTTATTACTTCTCTTTAGAATCTGATATTCTTATTAAGAAATAAATTGCATTTATAATTCATAAAATAATAATGCACAAGTCAAACTATAGAATTAAGAGAAAATAAAGTGTTGTTTAGAAAGATAATATTATAAATAAAGAAGACAGACCTCATAAAGTAGTGTCTGGCTTGTATTTAATAATTTACCTATCTAGATTCCATACCTTGCAATTTTTTGTATATACTATTTAACTCTTCAAAGTCTTTATTTGTCTTAGTCATATTGGCATTAAGTTCTTCTTGTTTATGCTTAGCATTCTCTAGTAGAATTTTAGCACTCTCTATTGCATCTTTAGCATCTTTTATCCAGGAATAGTAAAGATAATTGATCCCTAAATGAGGTATATCTTTTAAAGCTTCTTCTAAAGCCGAATCTGCCTTTCTTTTTGCATGATCAAAGCTATCCTTAGCTCTTGCTAAAGCAGCAATAGCATCATTGCAAAAAGAATTAAGAGAAGCATGACTACTCTTAGCTTTATTAATAGCCTGATGTAATTTATGCAATAGTTCTTGGCTAGGTTTATTAGTTCCAGATCCATTTTTTCTAGCAGTATTTAAATAAGAGTTAGCTGTACCAGCTAAGCTTTTTATCTTGTCAAGGATTGATCTTGTTTTTTCTAAAGCTTCATTTATTTCCTCAGCTTCTTTTAAAGAGGTAGAAGCTTCTTGTATAATTTTCTTAGCTTCTTTAGATTCATTATTAACTTTTTGAGGTTGTCTACTATCATGTTTACTGTTGTCTACTTCACTAACATCGGAATGAACTATGTCTACACTATTATCTGCCTGTATACTTGAACTATTATTTTTTTCACTCTCTTTTACTTTATTTTCATTATTTTGTTCTTGATAATTTCTGTTCTGATTACTTTCTTTTTCCCCAATTTCTTCAGCATCATCTAAACTTCTAGGTGTGCGTTCATTTCTTTTGCTGTCTTTTATAGAATCTAGAGAACTATTATCTAGGTTAGAAGTACTTTTATTATCAGCTGTATCTTTATTATAGATAAAAGACTTATTATTATCTAAAGCTTGTTGCGATTTATCTGTAAGCTTTTCATATAATTTACAAGAAATAAAGCTTGAAAATAAACTGGATATCAATAACACTTTAATCATTAAATTCATTATATTACCTCTATTTGAAATAGAATATTATTATAATATTATATCATTGTATCACATTTATATTAATAATAAAGATTATATAGAAGAAGAATTTAAATAAAAATTGTTACCTGTAATTTCTATAAAAATTATAAAGAGATGAATTTGGGAATAAATTTGTTTTAATTTTTTTAATAGAATTTTGAGAGTTATGTATTACTTATAAAGACAAATACTTCATTTTTATAAAGCTTTTATAAAGTAAACTTTTGCTTTAAAATTACGTTATCTAAGATTCTACGATTCTACACTTCTTAAAGCAGCTTCATATGCTTTGTTTAACTCTCGAAACTCTTTATTTGCCTGGTCTATCTTGGAATTATAAAAAAAGACAGTCCAACTAGAACTTGTAAACTAGTCAGACTAATGCTTTTTTTATATAATAAAGAATAAAAAAAGTCTTATTTAGCAGATGAGGCTATTAAGACTTTACACCGCGATGTAGGACACAAACCAAAACAACCCTACACCGCAAAGGAATAGCTAAATGATAACAGAAAACAAGATAAAAGACAATAAAAACCACCAAAAAGCAGCAGCAACAGCAAAGAAAGCATCACTATTAAAAGAACTAATTAGAGCAAATAGGGGCAAGAATAAAAAACTTTGCAATGAGATTACAATTTATCAAGTTAAGGCAATGATAGAGAAGAAATTCTTGCGTATTTCAAGAATGTGTAAACTATACTGGGCAATAAATACTAAAAACGAGCAATATAAATCTTTTACAGAGCAGTATTCTGCTAAAGATATACTTGCACTAACTAATTCTTTACTAAGAAGAGATAAAGAGAAAACAGTATGCAGTAGAACAATACAAAAAGATATTAACTTGATGAACAAAATAGGACTACTTAAAACAGAAACTATAAGATTTGGCATAAAGAGGGGAAGTCTTTCTTTTTATGTACAAAACAAGTATTTAGCTAAGAAGTACAAGGAAATAATACAAAATGAATTAACTGACATACTTAAAGAAGAACTAGCGGATAAAATAATTATTGGTGATCTTGATAAACGGATAGCAAAAGTAAAGTTTGACAAAGAGAAATCACTAAGGTTATTAAAAGAAGTAGAGAAGAAGAGAAGTGAGGAAGAAGAGAGTAAGAAAGAAAGAAGCAAAATAGAGAAGGAAGAACAGTTAAGTCCAAATTCGCATGTGGAGGGAGGGCATCTTTTAAAAACTAATAATAACTATACATATACAAGGAATTCTAAAGAAATGCCTTTAAAAAAAGAGGAAAGTAAAGAGAAGACAAAGAAAAGAGAGACAAGAGGTGGAGTTGAGGAAAGACTAGTTAGTAAACACCACGTTGCAAAAAACTATATGCAACTAGTTAGGGATAATAGCAATAACAATGCCACCTACATTAATGCATTGCTTAATCTTGAGACTGCTCTTAACTGTTATGCAAAAATATACAAGAGGGATGAGATTACAAAACACTTCTTAAACGAGTTTACAAGCAAGTACAAGAACAAGATATGGATGATGATGAGAAGAGAAGATGGAGTTATTAGTGATTATGAGGTTATCTGGGAGAAAAGGTTTAAAAAGAAATACAAAAAAAATGCTTTAAATCTTAATAAAAGCAAACAGATAGAAAAAACAACGGGTAAGAACGAGGAGATAGAAGTAGAAAAGCAAAGAGAAGAATTTAAGAACAATATATTTAGCATCCTGCTATCTCAAATTACAACAATAAG
>NZ_CP043696.1:6965-7784 GCF_014084025.1 Borrelia sp. A-FGy1 | reverse complement strand
GGATTATGAATTCATGATTAATGAAAAACCTTCTTTTGCTAGATAGTAGCCTTATCCCTTAAAATATAAAATATAGATTAGTGAAGAAGTTCACTCCTTGCTCCTGTAATAGATCAAATTCATAAGTGTACCCCACAATTTGACTGGTGGGTAGTAACGTCAAATCTTAATGATATTACAAAAGAAATATATATCTTTTACTTTTTAAGTAAAAGATATACTAGTATACCAAACAATACTATTTTCAATGAAACCAATAGGTTGAATATCCAAATAGTTATATCTGGATCATCTTTTCCTGTTTTGATTCTGTCTATTTTGCTATTAAGTTTAGATAATCCATTATCTATTTTGTATTCAACGTTATCTATTTTACGATTAAATTCAAAACTTGCATTATCTATTTTACGATTAAATTCAGAACTTGCATTATCTATTTTGCGTTCAAGTTCAGACAATACAATACATTATCTACTTTGCGTTCAAGTTCCAGTTTGACGTTTTTTAAATCTTTTTTAGTAATTTCTTCACTGATGTATTTGTTAACAATTTTAGAAGCAAAATCTCTACTAAAGCCTTCATTAGAAGGAAACTCATTCACGAGAATATCTTCTTTACTAGCAACTTGTTCTTGCATAAGTCACATCCTTATAGTAATTATATAGTGAACTGCTCAAAATCAAAACAAATCTATTTGTTGGCAAAAAAATCCCTAAATATAATTTCTGTGAACTGCTACTTCTAAATCAAAGAATATAGAAATAGCTTCTTGTATCATCCCAAGATAGCTTTTTAGGCTCTAAAAGAGCGGTCATCCAC
>NZ_CP043696.1:0-6955 GCF_014084025.1 Borrelia sp. A-FGy1 | reverse complement strand
CTAGAGCATGGTCCACAAGCTTTACTTCAGGCAGTTCCTGCCTTAGTTTTTATTTCTTTATAAGCTTTATTAGCACCCATTATTTTTTAAAATTATATTATATCTAAACTTGCTTTACAAATTCATCTCCACCTAAATTTCTACAAAATTTAGGTAAAGCATCCTTTGCTATTTTTTGATAAAGAGGATTTAGACATCTACATGAAATAGTAGAAATTGAATATTCACTCACACTCAAGTATTACATTACTCGTTATGCATACACTCTAAAAAAACCAAGTCAAATAAAAAAAACTTCTCTTAAGAGAAGCCTTATCATTCAAACCGAAACAGGTTATAGCTCAAGGATTTTTACAAAAAAACTATAACCCAAATTCATTATATATACTTTTTTTCTAAAAAGCAAATTTTTTAATATTTTTTTTTAAAAAAAATTAACACTTTATCTAAGGATAATCTTTTTTTTAAAATTTTTATAAACTTTTATAAAAATTTTAAAAAAAATAAACTACTAGAAACAATGAGTGAAAAATATCAAAAAAATAAAATAAAATCTTGTATACCTTCAGCTAAAAGTTAGTTCATTTTACCTAAAGATAACAAAGAAATCTCCTCCTAAATTTCACAGAAATTATAGGTAAAAAATTCTTTGTTATTTTTAGCTAAAACCTATTTACATTTTTAACAATTTATGAAAAAATTAATACTGTTAAGATATAAAGACTTAACAATTACCGAAACTTTATATATCAAGGAGATTTAAAATGGCAAATGCCATTCAAAAAAAGTACCATTGCTTGACCACTGAGTGTAGCAGCACAAAACAAACAAATCTTGTTATTTTAGTATCAACACTTGATTTTGTAAATAATAAGCATAATCAATATACACAAAAGTATTTATACCATTGCTTTACTCTTAATCAAAAAAGGTTTAACAAAAAGATAATTTCACAAGAAACTTTTAGAAAATACTTATACATACTTGAAAAATTAAAAATAACAGATAATTATTGTAAAAGAAAAGGAAAGCAAAAGGGAAGTGAGATTAGATACACCCTCCTACATAACAAAAAAGAATGTAATAAATTAATTAACAATCATTTTATGGAAGAAAAAGAGAAAAGCTTTTCTAAAAGCTTTAAAGCTTATTGGAAAAAAAAACAAAATAAAAGTGAAAATAAAAATATTTTAACAAAAAATACCTATGGTAAACACCATTGTAATAGTAATAAAAATAATAATATAAAGAATATAGAAAAAAGAGAAAATCTTTCTTTAATAAAAACTTCAAAAAAATCTTTTAAGAAAAATAAAAGAAATACGAATAACAAAACAAGACACGTAAAATATGCTAATAAATGTGAATTTAAATCAAATAACATCTTGAATCTTATATCCAAGCTAAATACTAATGAGGAGAATAAGATAAACCACCTAAAAAACTATAAGCGAATTGAATTAGAATGTAATAATATACATATAAATGAGCTTGAAGCCATTGTATTTCCTATTATAAAGAACAATTATAAAAATCCATACTATTTGTACAAATTCAATAAATATGGCTGTTTCGCTAGGATAGTAGAATATTTTAATGGTGATAAGGGTAAATTCGAAATCAAAAATGGAATTATTTATGAAAAAAGTATACAAATAACTAAAGATTTTGATAAGAAACGAAGGGATTTATTACAAAAAACGATAGAAAATGTAAAACAAGAACTTATAAAGAAACATTACAAACAAGAGGATTTAGACACAGAATTTGCTAAGTTATTTGATAAGTATAAAACTAAGCCTCATTTCATTTTAGAACACAATAAGTACCAAGATTTGCCAAGATTCATAAGTTATGTTAAAAATAAATGCCATAAAGTAGAGACAAGTAAAGAAACAGAAGCAAATAATAGAAGTGCATTATTCAGCATAATATTAGATAGAGCAACTTTAAAATATCCTAGCATAGAAGTAAAGAAAATAAGATTGAAAGTAAGAAATTATATGAGGACTATAGAAAATATTGAATGGGAATTGATTAAAGACAACACATATCTTTACAACTTTATGAATGGATTAGGAAAAGAGGAAGATATGCACAATAATAACAAAATAAGTATAAGAACAGAAAATAATATTTCTTGATATTTTTTTATTAAATTAATTAGATTCTATGAATGGACATATATTTATTAATAATAAATCTTTAAAATAGGAGGATATGAGGATTGGAAGCTAAAAAAACACCTAAAATAATATCAGTAGCAAGTATCAAGGGCGGTGTTGGTAAAAGCACAACTTGTTTAATTCTTGCAAAACTATTAGCACAAGAACATAAAGTCTTACTTATTGACATGGATACACAAGCTTCTATTACTAGTTATTATAGTGATCCAGTGAAATCAAAAAAAGTTCACATACCTATGTTTAATGTATATGAAATGCTTAAGGGAGAATTACTTATTGATAGTACTATTGTAAATGTATGCCAAAATATTGATATAATCCCTAGCTATTATACATTACAAAATTTCGTGAAATATTGTTGGGATAGCAGAGAGATTAGATATGGAGAAGCACAATTTTTTCTAAGAGACGCAATGCAAGGATTAACAAGAGAATATGATTATATTTTAATTGATAATCCACCCTCAATGGATATCATTTTAACAAATTCTCTTCTTGTTAGTGATTATGTAATTGTACCTGTTGTATGTGAATTATGGACATTTGAAAGTTTAGAACTTATTTATGCTCAGGTTTATAACACATTAAAATTAGAAATTCCTATATATGTGATAGCCACTAGATTCAAAAATAGAAGTACTTATAAGTATTTTTACAAGGAATTTATAAAAAGAGATAATTTTTTAGGTGTTGTATCAGAACGGGAAAGTTTAAATAAAAGTATCTTTTCTAAGATTGACTTTGATATGACATGTGATTATGTAAGTGAATATCAAACAATTTGGAATAATTTTTTATCTAAAATAGGAAAATGATTAACGAGTATGTTTATAATTATTTCATGCATGAAAGATATAATTTGAATTAATTTTTATATTTCATGAGTTTTAAAGGAGGAAAAACATGACAGAATTAAAACCCAATATTAGCTTAAGAGTTGATAAGCAGTCCTTATACGAAGAAAAAGAAATAAAAGAGCAAAAACTGAAAAAACTGATAGAAAAGTTGAAGTCATTAGCTGTAAAAGATATTAGGACAAAGATTGAAATGATTAAAACGGTGTTTGAAATATACGATGAAAAATTATATATAGTGGGAGGCTATAATAGTTTTGTAGAGTTTATAAAGACATGCGGAACATCAGTTACAAATGCTTATATGTTTATTAAAGTAGGTAAAGCATTAAAAGAAGGGCAAATAACAGAAAAGGATATTATTGAGAGAGGGATAGATCATATTAAGATGATTGTAAAGGAAGGTAACTATCAGTCTTTAAAAGAAGGAAAAGCGGAGAAAGATATTCCATTAAGGATACTAATACCGTCAAAAAATGCATATTCATACTTTAAATCAAACACTAAATTTACATCTTATGTCTTATCCAGAATCTATGATGAGCATAGGCAATTATTGGATACCTTATTTTATGATTATAACAAAGAAAAAAAAGATAAAAAAAAACATGAATCAGAAAGTGTTATTGAAATGGGAGCAGAAAGACATATAGATGATGCTAGCTCCCAAATACAGAAATATAATAACAATTATTAAGTAGTTGTGTAATATGCAGTTTACAGAACTACTGGTGGCAAATCAATCTCTAATATATTAAGCTTCTTGTATAAATCAGTACAGGAAGTCTTTTTTTATATTTTTTAACTAAAATCAGCAAAAAACAATGATAATAAATTAAGTGAACTGCTATTTCTAAATCAAAGATTATAGAAATAGCTTCTTGTATCATCCCAAGATAGCTTTTTAGGCTCTAAAAGAGCGGTCATCCACTAGAGCATGGTCCACAAGCTTTACTTCAGGCAGTTCCTGCCTTAGTTTTTATTTCTTTATAAGCCTTACTAGCACCCATTATTTTTTAAAATTATATTATATTTAAACTTGCTTTACAAATTCATCTCCACCTATAATTTCTATGAAATTTAGGTGGAGATGAATTTGTTATTTTTTGATAAAGGGCTAAAATCTTCATAAATATGATATTAGGTCTCATGTTTTAGTTAACTTTACTGTTACTTAGATAGTATTGAACTGATTTTGATGTTAGTAGTTTACGGAATTAGATATCAGATTTGTTTGACAAAGCAATACTTAGTAATATTTTACTTTGGTAAAGTGAGTTCGCTTTTCTTTGTTATTTCCTGTTAGTAGTAAGAATGCATTAGCTAGAGAGTCTAATGCATCGTCATGAGTTTTGCCGTCCCCCTTATAAGCATAAATATCATTAATAACAGATTTATCGATGTCTTTTAGAAATTCTATTAATTTGCCGTTCAATATGGGTATTAAAGAACAGATACGAGTAAATTTATTTGAAATAGGTTTGACAGGCGAGATTCTAAAAAAAGAGTCGCATTGACTGCGTAGATTTAGTAAAGTTTGTGTTAGTCTTCCCATACCCTTAACGCTATCTCTATCCTCTACAAAAAGAATTTTTACATTAAACCCTTCAACAATTGTCTTAATCCTATAAAGGATATCTTCATCGTAAACAGGTCGTTTATCTTGGTAAATGTATGTATAAAGCTTATTTTTATATTTCTATAGTATGCAAATAGCAGTATTATCGCCCCCAATAGTAAAAGCAGGGTCAATATAGCATATAGGAGCACTAAATTTATAATCAGCAGTAAATTCTATTTGGTGAAAAATGGACTCATGACTTGCAACCCATTGGCCTAAAAGTACTCGTGCTTTGTATGTGGGTAGGTGTTCGTATGTAATCTCTTGTTCACGTATAAAATCATCAGAAAGTTTTTCGTTATCATATGTTGTAAAGTTATATGTAGTGTAAATTTTTGTCTGGTCAATATAGTCAGTCTTGAAGAAATGAGTAGGAAAGTCAGGATTTGTATCAAAGATAGCTATTCTTTTGCCTATCCTAAGTCTTTTTAGAGCTTCTTGTATTGTTTCTTGACTAAGAGTTATAGCTTCATTGACAAACATTAATGCACTGTTACATCCCCTAAGACGCTTAAAATCGCTAGTCTTATCCCCACCATAAAGATTAACCCTAAGGGAATCAATTAAAATAAAAGAAGTATTTTGCTTCTTTTTTTTGTAAGAAATGCCAAGTATATCACAGATATTTTCTATCTCACCTAAGATATTAACTTCTATTGAGTTTTGTGAATTACCAATAATAAAGTTATTTACATTTTTTGTGTAAGAATCCCTATATTTTAATAAGTTTTTGATGAAAAGATAACATGCAAGAAATGTCTTACCACTAGCAATCTCACCATTTAATATAATTTTATTTATATCTCCTTTCTTAATTGACTCTAGTACTTCCTTTTGTTTAGGAAGTAAGTTATTAGATTCAAATGAATCAAAATCAATATTTAGGCTTGCACTACTAGCAGGAATATTTTTAAATATTCTTTTGTATTTACTTGCCATTTTACAGGGGAGTAAATATAAGAGCTTTTCTAGTTTAGAGTTCATAATGTAGTAATTATAACAATAGTTTATAAATTATCGTTATAAAGGTATGTTTTGACAATTTGCTTAAATTCCTTATCGTTAAGTGTAGCAGTATAGTATTCCTTTTCAATTTTAAGTCTTTTTAAAAAAATTTTTTCTTTAAAGGTTAGCTTATGTCTTTTAATCTCTTCTTTAAGCTGCAAGCTCTCTGCTATAAGTCTGTTTCTCTCTTCTGTGCTATGATAAGCAGCATTACGCAAAGCATGCTCTATACGAGCAAGATCAGAACGTAAAGCATTATATACCTGTTCTTTAATAACAACTTCGGCATATTTCTCATTAAAAAATAAATTGCTTATAAGTTTAGTAACTTCTACTTTTAGGGTATCAACACTAGCAAGTTTTTTTAAGGCAGCAATAGAAGTAATCTTGCTTAAGTATTCAATACTTTCATCTTCATTTCCACTACATAAAACATGATCAATGCTATTTGAATTAAGTATTCTACCACCAGTGGTATTATAACTAGATTTAATATTATTTAAAATAGTTTTTTGTGTTTGTCTGTAAGAGTTAAGGCATTTATTCATAGCTTTACTTGCACTAGAATAGCTAACACCCTCTATGCGTGCGATATCACTAACGCTAATCTCACCTTCAGAGAAGGATTTATAGTATTTTAGATATTTCCCCTTATAAACCTTGTTTTTCATAAATTCTAAGTTAAAATATTAACATAATTTAAGATTAATTGATGATTAAGGCAGTTTAAATGCATATTGGGTATTAATACTTAAATATGAGAATACTCTTTTTGATATATTACGAGATTTAATGCCTAAGCTGGCCATATCTCT
Source organism: Borrelia sp. A-FGy1 (assembly GCF_014084025.1). Lineage (NCBI taxonomy): Bacteria > Pseudomonadati > Spirochaetota > Spirochaetia > Spirochaetales > Borreliaceae > Borrelia > Candidatus Borrelia mahuryensis. The sequence goes on along the minus strand of NZ_CP043696.1, from coordinate 474 downwards.
GCTATCATACAAGATTTTCTTTTTATATTTTGCTATATGATGCACAGTATCAAGGGAATTGATATAGACCTCGTAAATGCTAAATTCATTATTCCCTATAGGGTTTAATACACGCTCATAACGACATTTTGGTCTAATAAAGCCAAAATATTCTAGAATAAGACATGGAGATTTAGGAAGTGAACTTTTATCTAGATATCCCTTCTTTATGAAAAGAAAATAGTATTTATTGATGTCTTCTGCTGTAAAATCGATTTTACGAGTAAAGTAATTGATATAAAATAGCAGTGATAAGTAATATCCACCCAATCTTCTTATATTAGTATCTAGAACAGAGTTATATTGTTTGATCTTTGTTATTTCCTTAACCATATTCTTTCTTTATTAGAAATAGCAGTTCATTTACTAATTTGTTTTGAATATTTTCTATACACTGCTTCTGCTATGGGTTTAGTTATAGCAATATATTCCTTC
>NZ_CP043695.1:1939-8255 GCF_014084025.1 Borrelia sp. A-FGy1 | reverse complement strand
AGAAATGATATCTGCTGTGTGTTTTTCTTCACAAGGATTTATAAGACATACAAATGGATGTAAGTTTACTAAAAGATATTCCTTAACTTCTTTAATTGCCTTATAAATAAGGATATCAAGAGATCGAAAACCGTTCTCATTAAAGTAGTCTTTTGCCGCATCTTTTAGTAAATTTTTCTCACTCTTGGCTATTTGTTGCTTACCTGTATCACCAGACACACTTGATATCATCTTAAGACTTGCTACCCTATCCTCATAAGCATTGCTTGTAAGACTTAGACTTATGCCATCTAATACTTCGCTTTTAAATATTAGTAGTGGTCTGTAGTAGTTTATAACATTCATTTGTATTGCATTATCAACTAAATTGACTTTAATTGTGTCTTTTGGCATCTTTAACCTCCTTTTTATGTTTAAGCTTTATGTTAAGTTATTTCCTCTTTTATAACCTGGACATCAACTCTTGTTACAATATTGCTAGCGGTTGCCTTATTACTATATTTGCTCTTAATTGTAACAGGAGCATTTAGAGTAAAGCGTCCTATATGGTGTATCACATACTTTATCTTTAAGGTATGCTTCTCATCTATACTTTTGCTGAATTTGAAAATGTTTGAAGTATTGTGTAGGAATGAATTAAACTCTTGATACATTAGAGTCATTCGATTAAGTAAATCAATAGGGTTTTGGCTAGCTTCTGCTTCATCATATTTAACTAAATTAGCAAAGCATATGAAATATATGCTCATTATAAGCTCATATTCATTAACACTATCATAAAAGCCCCCACTTCTAAGTTCACGCTTACCTAGTTTGCCATAATCTATAATTTTTATAGCTACTACATTACAGCTACTAGTATTGATATCTTCTAAGAATGGATGATTTATGATATTGATAATCTGGATACTAATTCCACGTCTTTCCAGTAAATATGAGGCAAATGCTTGCAAGATTTGGGATATATATATTTGTGTTTCATGTAAATCTATTAACATACTCTACTTGTGCCTATATTCAATTGAACTTATCATCATACCCGTATCAACTAGCGGTGTGTCTGGGTGTTTTCTGCCCTTAGCACGATTAGCCTTAATCGTTGCATCTTTAAGTTTAGGTGTAACCTGCTTGCTTAAAACAAAATCCTTATAATAGATAATAAATATGGTTGCAATCTCTTCAAGAGCACCCTTAATGCTTTTCTTATTTAAAATAGCTTTCTTAAGAATAGAATGAATTATTTGCTGAAATTCTGTGCTGTTGTATGCCTTATAAAGGTGACTTCTTGCAGGCAAGTTGCTTGTACCAAGTTCATGAAATCTTGCAAGGTTAGCCATATCGTGTCCAAACCAACCAATCTCTATGGCCTTCACTAGAGTCACCACTCAGGCCTCCTCTATTATAATGATTTCTAGGTATGTGATACCTATCCTTGTATATTCTTTTACAGTTTCAACCAAATAAAAGTGATTTTTAATGCCTATCCTATCACCTGACTTTATTCCTAAATCTATGTTATTTGTATGTAACTTAAGATAAGAAGTAAAATCTTTTACCCCTAAACTTGCAAAATAATCTAGTTCTTTTAAACTTAATGAAGACAGACTGCCTGTAAACTTTACAGGTAGGGTTGAGTATTCCTTTTTTATTGTATTATAATTCTCATCTTTACTTAGAATTTGTTTGTAAAAATCTAGCTCTTGCTTAAAGTGATTAATTACTCTATTGCTAGATTTACTTATTCTTTGTAAAGCTTGACTCATGATATTACTCCTATTACCCGTCGGTGCCCTGTTCCTACTCTTTTAGCTAAATCTTTTACTAATTCAGTAAAATTATTACAAAAATCTTTACTATCAATATCCTTATTACGAGCCGGATCTGAGTACTCTATTGATAATTCACCCAACTTTTCAGCCTTAATTCGGTTAAATGTAAAATTTGTAAGTTGACCTCTTTTAAGGAGTTGACATGCTATAAAATAGTAGATAAGAAGGAATGACTCATTAGGAGAAAGAATAGTAAAATCTATTCTTTTTGTTGCCAAAATATCTTCTAGCAGAGAAATATAAGACTTAAAGTCCTTAAAAGATAAGTCGTTTAAGTCTAGATTTAAAAGCCCTAAAATACGGCAATGTATATCATTAATTCTACTATTGCCAGATTCTAATTCATGCACTTCTATACATCCCCTATATTAATTACAAGTATTGTATTATCAAGTGCCATGGTACTACCAATAACAAAATCAATATAACTAGTTTCCATGTCATTAGGTCTTTTTTCAACAAATTCATTAATTATAGGTGGTACTCCTTCATTTATGAGCAATAATTCAGGTTGAAGAGAAAATATTATTATCTTATCTTTTAATAATGGTGTTGTTCTAATTGTTGTTTTATTACCATTATTAATGCTTGCAAGGTCTTTTATTAGCATATCTTTGTAAGCAATTTTATTGCCATTATTATCATAAGCATTAAGCTTAAGACTTGTCTGGTTATCCATTAATACCATTATTGGTGAGTATGCATACTCTTCTAGGTTCATTTCTGCAAGCCCTTCTTTAAATGCTTCAAGTATTTTATCTGGTGAGTTTGCATTAGAAGATATGATATTTTTAACAACTTGATTTGGTGTATTAAGAAGTCCAAACATATTAGGTTTACCCTTAGTATCATTGAGTAAAATCTTTTGATATTTACCATCTTTATTAATAGATATGTAACCTAACAAGAAAAATGTAGACCTAATTCTGTCTATTAGACTATGTGCTTTTATATATGCTTCTTTAAATGGCAAGATATTACTATTAGAATCACCCATGTAACCATTCTTAACATATTTCTCTTCAGCACCTCGTCTTATATGATTGAATGTGTATTGTAGCCATAAGAAGCTTGTTTGTGTTGTAACGCTTCTAAATTGAATATTAGATACAACATTAGTTCCATTAGATACTGCGGTAGGTGTATCTTGTACAAAAGCTTCCCACTTAGTTGTCTTTAAATGCCCTGATGTTATATCTGTATTAATTACCTGCTTAGGGTCAAACCAATTATAAAATTCTGGAATCTTTATTTTATTCTCTACAAGAGCTTCTGAGACTCTTCTTGCATAATAATTATCATCTAGATATGACATTACTTATATTCTCCTTTTTTATATTGAATCTGTTTAATTCACTTTTGGTGCAACAAATCCATGAAAATCAATCTCCACCCCATAAATACCCTTTTTGTCGCTAAACTCAAATGAATCTTTAACGGCTGTTGCATGAGCATATGTATGCTTGCTCTTGACTGCCTTTTCTAATATTCCCTTATCTTGAAATACTAGTTTGTCGCCTGCTTTTATGTTGTTGTTAGCACAAACAAAATGCCCTTGACATACTGTTCGTACTATGTGTGCTACTTTCACGTACTCATCAACATTAACGCAAACAACATATAAGTCATCACCTCCACCTGCCTCAACTTGTTTCTCATAATTAGTGTCACCTACTAGCTTTACTCCCATCTTGTGGCAAAAACCCTTATAAGGCAATGCTTCAGTCCTTGTAGAAGTGTCAATTTTAGTTAATGCATGACTTGCAAATCCCTTATTTTGTTCAACAAAATCATGTTCAATCTTGACTGTAGGTCTAATATTGTCTTTACTACCCTTACTCTTAAGCATAGATAGAGCATCTTGTTGTTTGCTTTGTGTTGTGTTTTTAGCCTTCTCTTGCTGCAATTGTGTTTCAAGATTACTTTTCTCTTGTTGCAATTTCTGTATTTGTTTTTGCAACTCTGTTGTATCTGTTGACATATTTATATCCTCCTTTTTAGTGCTTCTTTTTACTAACTGGTATTTTAAGAGACTTTATTTTGTAATTTTTCTCTACTCTCTTTCCAATGATTTACATTTGCATATTTAAAGTCATCTTCTGATATGATATTCTCACCATTATTTTGGAAACTCTTAATCTCACCACTATGATGAGCTGTTAAGGTGTTGTATAGTGTTCTGTATGAGTTATCTTCACTCTTTCTTTTCTTTATGTTGTCTTTAGCAACTCTAAATAATTGACCTAAAAGCTTACTACCCATATTGATTTTACCCAAATCACTAGTGCCAGCTATTGCTAAGATAGTACCTTCAGGCACATATTTTTTAATCAAAGCCTTAATTTGAGCATCTAAAATCTCATCAGTTGTATAGTTTTGTCTTTCTAACTTCTCGGTATTAAAGTTAGGGGCTAGGTTTTTTTGTGCTAGTTTATCAACTTCACTAATGAATTTGGCCTTATCAGCAAGCTCTTTTTGTGTAATCTCATGCTTCTTATTAGCTGCAATCTCTCTTGCCACTTGCTCATCAATTGATAGCCTTGGTAGCTCACTTCCACCTTCATTAATGCTAGATTTACTTATCCTAAATTCATCTCTAAGTGCACTAATGGTATCAATAAGGTTTTGATACTCTTCTTTTGAAATACTAAATGCTTCCCTGTCTTTCTTGCTAATAGTATTAGCCTCATCAGCTAAACTCTTAGGACTTGTTACTTCTGAAGTTTTATCCATAAATCCCTCCTTTTTTCTGTCTCTTTTACTTATTTAGCCAATATTGATAAATTACTTTTAATATATTCTGCCTGCTCATCCTTAACCCTTGAGTCTTTTATAAGTGTTAGGTATTTGGTATATGCATCAATAAATAATGTCTCTTGTTCCACACGCTCTTTCATGCTTAGAACCTCTATATCATTAAACTTCATATCAAGGTTGTAATGTAGATTAAGTTTACTATTAACAGCAATCTCTACAGCTTCCTGAACGCTTTTAAGATAGTCATAGTAATTTGTCCTATCTCCCTTACCATCACTGCCCAAGCCTTTAACTTGCTCATTAAAGCTACGAGTTAATGGTTCTTTAGTATCAGCACCAATTTTTGCCTTAACTAATTCAAATGCATCCTTTAGGAAAGCAAGGTCATATTTTACTACCTCTAATCTAGCCTTTTCATTTGAAGTATAAAATATTCCATCATTATTTAATTTGTCCTTGATTTTAGTTAACTCTTGCTCTAGTGCCACACTTGTATGCCCTAGTGATTGCATTCTATTATTTGTATAATCGCTATCACCACCACCTCCTATTGAAGTTAAGAATTTGAAAAAAGAATTATTACCTTGTCTAAGCTTGTTAGCCTTCTCTTGCATCTCTTCTAGTGAATTCATAAGTTCAACTAGCGTTTCATCATTGTAGTGTAGGAAGGTAAAGTTACCAATTCGTTTATTTATTTGTCTATAAATATCTTCAAAAAGCTTAAACCCTGTTAGTAATCCTTGTGAGTAGACAGGAACAAATTGATCCAAAATTATATCGTAGTTCTCATACATAATAAGCCTACTCTTGTGTATTTGAATATTAGTATTAGTCTCATCCTTATCCTTGCTATACACATTGCGTAAATATCCAATATAAGGCTTATCTAGTTTAGGGTGATTATCTACTATTTTGCGTGGATCTAAGAATGTAAATCCTGTAGGTATATCACGATTAACTTCTAACTTAAGATCATCATCCATTCCACTTGTATTAATTAAAATATATCCAAAGCCATAAAATCTATGACTTATCATAGCCTGCCGCAATGCACTCTTAAGGCTTACTTTTAAAGTCTTAGCTAAAAGCATTGTCGTATTATCTGTTCTGGCACCCTCGCCATCTAATGAGTTAAGTGAAATACCATTCTTTAGTGCATCTTCTGGTGTGCTTTCAATATAATTCCTGAAAAATACAGAGTATTCATAAAGACTATGTGCATTTTGCTTATCCTTTTCTATTGACCTTTTCTCTTCTTCTAGAAAGTCTTCTGCATTTTTGTTCATATATTAATTTTAACAAAAAACATTTTTTTTCAACAAAAAGTTGACGCTTTTGTCAATATTTATCAAAAATAATTGTATTTTATCTGATTAAGTAAAATTTGTGGGGATTTATGCAAATAGTGCTACAAGCACTATTTGCTTTGTTCTATTTGTGTTTTAGTAATTTTGTTATATAAGTCTACTAACTTATCTCCAATAATTGGTAATAATAATACTGCAAATATAGTTATAAATACTCCTAAAATAACACTATTAGCTCTACTTGCATTTTCAAATTTATCAACTAGCAAGTCAAATTTAGTATCTATCTTAGCACTAAGCTCTGTTTTAACACTGTCTATTTTAGCATTAAGTTCTGTTTTGACATTGTCTATTTTAGTATCAAGTTTATTAATATCTTCTTTAAGTTCTGCTTTAACATTATCTATCTTAGTGTCAAGTTTA
>NZ_CP043695.1:0-1839 GCF_014084025.1 Borrelia sp. A-FGy1 | reverse complement strand
TGTCTATTTTAGTATCAAGTTTATTAATATCTTCTTTAAGTTCTGCTTTAACATTATCTATCTTAGTGTCAAGTTTATTAATATCTTCTTTAAGTTCTTTTTTAACATTGTCTATCTTAGTATCAAGTTTATTAATTTCACCTTTAATTTCTGTTTTGAAATTTTCAATACCACCAATTCTAATTTCCATAGCATTTAGTAGCACCTTGAAGTTTTCACCTAAATTTTGAAGGTTATTATATATAATGTCGCTGTGGAAATATTTATTTGCCAAGTGCATGGCCATTGCCTTTTGCATACCCATTCTTATAAGCTCTTCATAAAGTTGCTGTTCTGTAAAATGATATTTAGTATTTTCTTGCATATCATAAACTCCTTCAAGGATTTAAACATATTATACACTATTTATTTACTTATTAATAGAGAAGTTAGCCCTTTTTTTTAAGTTCATTTGCAGTTTTACTCTACTGTTGTTGGTTAGCTAGTGTTGTTAGATTACTAATAGCGGTTCACAAATATTGATGAAATAGCAATTAATATTATTTAATTAGTTTAATTTTTTTTAAAAAAGAAATTGGGTATTTTTTTGCAAAATTGGGTATGCTTAAAACGTAAAAAACAGACTAGTGCTATTTTAGTGACTTAAGAGAAAAATCCTAAGAAGTAAATTAATAGATAAATTTTGTTTCTATTATCTTTTTTTTATAAATAAACAACTTTTACTAGAATATATTAGTATAATATGTAGAACAATATACTAAGAAATAAGGCTAAATAGTGCTATTCTTGATATTTAGAATGATAGAGAGTAAAAAAACATACCAAAATTATCTTATTAAAAAAGGTAGAAAATTAGCAAGATGAATAAAAAAACATTAACACAAAAAGATGAAAAAATACCCAATCCAAATAAAATCATTTATCCTAATTTAAATAATCCAGATTTATTCATTGATTCTTTAGCTAAGGCATATAAAAACAAAACAATTGACGATGAGTATATCTTCTCTTTGTCTAACTTGCTAAATAAGAATACATATGCAAAGCTCTTAAAGCTTATTCTAGATAAAGATAAACCTGTACTTCTTAGTAAGAAGAAGAAAGCAAATCTAAATAAACAACCAAGGTCTGCTACTAAATATAGGAAAAAGAATATTAGAACAAAGACCAACTTTTATATGAGCATTACTAGAGAACAAATTGTAAAAATATTAGAACTTTCTTATGAAAAAGACAAGATTATGGGCATGTTTTACTACCTGCAATACATGACAGGGGCTAGATGCTCTGAAATTGCTAATATTAAGATGCAAGATATTAGCAAAATTAAAGTAGAAGATGAATACATGTACAGAATCAATATTTATGTTGCTAAGAAAAGAAATGAGACTATAATACGACCTGTACTTGTATCTCTACTAGATTTTGCTAAAATTCAAGACGCTCATAAAGAATATGCACAAGCTAATATAAAAAATAGGATTTCAATGTACAATTATAATTATTTAAAGAGAACATATCTTTTCCAAAAAACCAAATATAAAAGATTATCAACAAATAATATGAGTTTTTTCTTAAGACAAATCATACAAAAGGTGACTAGAAAAAAAAATATTGGTAAATGTTCACATATTTTCAGACATTATCGTATCTTTTTAATGAAAAACAGCAATATCCCCTCATATGATATAAAAGAAGAGTTTCATTTCTCCAACATTAACATGGTTGACAGATATGGCAAACCGTTAATTGATAAGAAAAAGGATTATGAATTCATGATTAATGAAAAACCTTCTTTTGCTAGATAGTAGCCTTATCCCTTAAAATATAAAATATAGA
>NZ_CP043694.1 GCF_014084025.1 Borrelia sp. A-FGy1 | reverse complement strand
ATCCCTTGAAAAAATACCAAATTCATCTAAAATAGAATCCTTAACCAAAGTAGCCAAACTCAATCTAGGTCCAGTAAAAAGAGCAGCAGAACCAGTAAAAAAAGCTAATTTTGTGTAAATTCGAGGTTCTAGTGATCCAATAAAGGAAACCCTATCATTTAATTGTCCAGAACGATTTAATGCATAAAATACATTAAAATCAAATCCAAGTTCAAATCCAAGCGAAAAAAGATCATTCAATCTAGCCCCCATTTGTGCATGGCCCCCATAATTTAGGCCGGCTTTAGCCATATTAACCATATCTGAAAATTCTTTTACTATTTGCTCTCTCTTAACTGCACTTATGTTAGTCTTTAATTTATTTCCCAAGCCTAGAGTTGTATTATAAAGGTTTGAAATAGTACTAACCGGTATGTCTAGTCCAATCCCAAGATTAAGCTCAAAGGTAGTGCCTGATAAAGCATTAATTGAAATAAACATAAAAAGACTTAAAAATAAAACCCTTACCCTCATGTTAACTGACCTCTAAAATATCTAATTTACTTATTGCATCAAAATTGATACAACAAATTGCTTGCTAATTGTATCATAAAAACTATCTTTAAACTCAATTCTCTAAGATAGGAAGAAACTATGTCATTTGCAAGAGGGTGTCAAATCTTAATAGTAATGTCTTTCGTGTTTGTTATTTTGGGTAGTAATATAGTAACATTATAATAGTAGTATAGTAGTACTAAAATAGTAGTAGGGTAATACTAAAGTAGTGCTCTAATAGTAATAGGACAGTGCTTTAGTATTAACAAATTAGCAATAAAGGAGCAGTAATAAATGGTAAAGCATGTAAGTAGTGATATAGCAAATAGTAGAAGTGACAGATGCAAATACAAGCTAGATATTAAGTTTTTTGCTAACAATTTGTATTTAGTTCTAGCAACAATTGTTTTGTATCTTCTAAATCTTTACTGCTCATATAACGGTTTACTTGTTTATGAGGCAAGAGAAGAAATTAGTAGTAGTGTGTTTTACTTTTACATAGTATTAACAATTTTCATTATTACTATTCCATCTGTTATCTTTTCTTATCTGCTTAACGTGTTTAGCCAAAAGATGAATGTGGAGAGTAGGTTTAAGAAAGCTGTACTTAGTGTATTTTTAATATTTTTATTATTTCTAGCATTTATAGCCCAAATACCTAGTACATGGTATAGTTTTGAAAGTCTTTTTAGGCAAAGCTATTATTCACAAATAAAGAGCCGTATGGATATTATTGAAAATCAAATATTAGAGAAAAAGGCTTTATATAAAGACAAGAAAAATAATTTGTCTTTATATAAAGATAATCTAATGGATAAGATAAGAAATAACAACTTAAGAATTGAGAAGGCTAAAAATAGACATCTAGAACTAGACTTTACATTTGTTACAATGAAGAAAGATCTACAAAAAGAAATTAATAATGCTATAGAAGAAAATAGAGCTTTACTAGTAGAACTAGAAGAGCATGAAGATAGGATTGTAGAACTAGATAATAAGCTAGCTAGTTTCCTTGCGGCAAAGAACATAGAGAAAACTAAAACACAAGGCATAAATGTCTTATTTAAAGACTCCTCAATTGTAGATAAAGAAAATTATATTGAATATTACAGAACATGGTTTTTGGTATTACTATCTAGCATGCTGGATTTAACAATAGGTATATTGCTAATAAGCATATATAGGGCTAGAGAAAAGTATGTAAAAGAAGTTGTGCTAGACCCAAAATTATCTAGAGAAGCAATAGGTAGGACAAAGTTTGATATTAGATCAAAATTAAGTCCAGTTAAGAAAGTATTTGATTTTAGTAAAAAAATGCTTACACGAAAGGGTGGTAATGTTTCTAATATAGGAAAAAAGTTATTTGATGCACTTGATTTTATCTCTTCTTGCTTAAAGGAAGATAAAACCACAATTAAATCTGTAGGGGTTATATCAAGAGAAACAGGTAAAACAAGATATTTTGTAAGACAAAAAATTGCTTTACTAGTAGAATCAAATTTGGTTTATCTAAAAAATAAAAGATATATCTTAAATACATCAGCTGTTTCAAACCTTACTAAGTTAGTTAATAAAAGTCATGATAAGAAGCTAAAGACATTGTTTGATAAGTATAGTTTTACTACCTTGTTGTCTGAAGTCACATAACTTGCAACTTGTTATTTTTAGTTTGCAAAGCTTCATATGCTTTATTTATCTTGAAAAGCTCTAGGTTTGACTTAGATATATTATCCTTAATTTCTTCTTTCTTTCCCTTAGCATTTTCTAGTAACCCCTTAGCCCTGTTCATTGAATCTTTGGCACTAGTTATAAAAGCATGATAATGACTGTTGTTCTTAATATCCTTGCTTTCTTTTAAAGCCTCTGCTAAAGCCTGATCAGACTTGTATTTGTATCTCTAAAAGCAGCATAAGCTTTTTCTAAAGAACTAGTTGCATCAGTATAGCAAGCATTAAGAGAAGCATGTCTACTCTTAAGCTTACTAATAGCTTTATGTAAGCTATGCAATAAGGAAGACTTAACTTTATTGGGTCTAGTCGTAGTTCTAGCTTCTTTTAAATAAGAGGTAGCTGAGCTAAGCAAGCATTCCATGTTACTAAGGCTTACTTTCATTTCATCTAATTCTGTATCTAGTTTGACGTATTCTTCTATATAAGAGTCAACTTCCCTCTTAATGTCTCTAGCCTCACTCCCTTGGTTATTAACTTGCTGAGAAGTAGGGCTACTATTATTATTTTGTATGTTAGTTTGTATGTCTTTAATCATATCTTTGCTTGAATCTTGCTCTATCTGTATCTTTGCCCCTTAACACCTTACTATTAAAGAATATATCACATTTATAAAAATAGCTGATATTCAAGCTAGAAAGCTAAGGTAAAAGTAAGTAAGTGGTCTTGGTGAAAAAAGAAAATAAGGACTAGATTTACTTAAGTATTTAAGTTTTTAAATTCTAAGGAGAGGAGTTAGCATGAAGATATATTTGTGTTTATGTAGTGTTCTTTTAGCAACCTCTTGTAAGTTATTTTATTTAAATGTAAGAACTGGGCCAGGAGAAGCAGGAAAGATTAGTGAGGCTGATTCTTCTCTTGCTGTTGATGTTGTTAAAGAAAATGGTGTAGGCAAGCCTAAAGCTAAGCAGGAGAGTGAGGCATTAGGCAAAGACATACTTGAAAAGATGGCAGAAGAGGTAAAGGAAGCAGCTAGTGCTGCTAAGGGAAAGGTGCTAGGTAGCAAGACAAAAGGCGGTAGTAAAATACCAATAAGTGAGGTACCTTCTCTTGTGAGCCAAATTAAAGAAACAGCTAGAAAGATAGAGAAAGCTATATCTTCATTAATAGCTTTAGGTTATAATGTAGAAGAAGCACTTAAAGATAATCTTAAAACTGGGATAAGCATTATATGCTTACTAGATAAAATATTAGAAGTGGCAAAAGAAAATGACCAGATTAAGCATGAAGATGATGAGTATGATTTGCGTGAAAAGGTAAAGGGAGTAATAGAAGAATTTAAGAAAAAAGAAGGAGATTATCTATACTTTTCTCTTAAAGAAGGCCCTAAGAAAAACAGTGAAGTTCTTAAGGAATGTGTAACTGGGTTGATGGGAAGAGTAGAAAGCCTTTTTGGTGATAGTAGAGGAACTGGTAATGGTGTTGCAGGAGAGTTGATGCAAGCAAGTAAGAGTGCAGAGAAACGGTTTAGTAAGCCATTAGGCTTAATAGAAGAAGCTGTGCGTGATATAACAGAAGCATGCAAGCGACTTATTTACGACCTGTAGTAGAGTTGCTATTTTTATAATTTTAAAAAAGCTTAAAAAATAATACATTTTATGCTAAAAGTGTACTTTTAGGGTCTAAAGGACAGACATTCACTAGGTAGTAGATGTCTTAGTTTTTTTAGAGTCTTTATTTAAACTTAAAGGAAGTAAACAATGAATTAAAGATAACTTACTTTTAGATTACTTTGTAAGTATAAGGAGTGTGATAATGAAAAAAAATATTATTAATATTATTGTAAGTTTACTACTTTATTCTTGTTACCTAGATTTTCAAAGTAACAGGCAAATAGAAGATAAAAATAAAGAATATAGAAAAATAGAATTTACTGAATTTAGTGTAGGCATTAAACACAAAAGAGATAGTAATTGGCAAGATTTAGGAACATTAGTCATAAGGAGAGAATCTAGTGGAGTTGAGACAGGGCTAAATGCAGGTGGGCATAGTGCAGGATTTTTTGATGTAGAAGAAAAAGAAGTTAATAGTTTCCTAGAAGCAATGACTAAGGGTGGATCATTTGATGTTGTTAACTACTATGGTTATCAAGAAGGAATAGAAGGCAGTCCTATAAGCAAAAAAATAGAAACAAAAATAGAAACTATTGATAATGCTACCTATGTTACATTTGTAGGAAAAAGTAGTTCATATGCAATTCCATTAGATGAGTTTAAAAAGCATTTGAAATAAATAAAAAGCGTCCTTAAAAAAGACGCTTTTCTTATGCCTTTATTTTGTTTATTTTATCTGCTGCATCTCTTTTTAATTCTTCAAGTATGCTAGTAAGATTACTCTTACTCTCATTAATATAAATTAATGTTTTTTGTATTAGCTTAATAATAAGGGTAGCTTGATCTACATTCTCTTTAGTGATCCCATCAACAGTAACGCTATCTAGATTACCACCAAGATGACCTTTAGCCTTACCACATAAAGCCTTTAGAATGTCTTTGATTTGCTTTAAGGTTGCAAACTTATCATCAAATTCCTTTTCTGTTTGAAAGCCTAATTTTTTACGCTCATTAATCTTCTCTTTTGCTTCTATAAGACTACTAAGCTTTGTAATCTCATAAATAATATCTTTAAGAGATTTGTTTAGGGTATCTTTATCAGGATTATTGTTGTCTTTATTAGAATTATTGTTGTTTTTATAATTTTCAATACCTTTTTCAAGATCTTTTAATTTATGGGAAACGCTATAAGCCTCAAGCTCAGCCATCTTAACAAGTTCATTTAAGTCAGAAGTAATTTGCATGAATTTTTGATGTCTATCTTTTTTTTCTTTTCTCTTTCTCTTCTCTTCTTCTCTCTTTTTCTTCTCTTCCTCATGTTGTGCTTTAATCTGATCAAGCTCTTGTTGTTTCTGTCTTTCTTGCTCTTCTAGAAAAGCTTTTCTTTTCTTTTCTTCTTCAATCTTTTTCTTTATAGCTTCAATAGTTTCTTTAATAAAAGCATCTTTTTTTGAGTCTGCAACTGCATCATTTTCTTTATTGCTATCATTATGTCCTTTTTGCTCTTCTTGGTTATTAGTTTGTGCTTTAGCAGCAACATTTTCAGTTTCACTCTTATTTAAATGTGTTTGATTAGATAAATCTTTTTCTAGATCTTTTTCTAATTGTTTTTGTAAGGCTTCCAAAGAAGCAATTTTATCATCAATTTTTGAAATATCTATTAAAGCATCATGTTCAATGCTAGATAATTTTTTTTCAATTTCATTTTTTAGAGCAATTTCTTGCTGATTTTCAGATTGGTTTTGCACTAAACTATCTTTATCTATAGAATCAAGACTGGGTTTGTTTTGACTTTTGTTTTTATTACTGCTAGAAGCAAGTTTTGCTATATTAGCTCCACTACTATTTTTAGAGCCACTACTACTAAAGACTAGTTTATCTAGACTTTTTGATTTTGTAGTTTTTGTAGTTTGAGTAGTTTCATTTGATAAAGAAGACTTGTTGCCTAAACCTTGAAATAGTTTGCAGCTAAGGAATAGTGATAAGAGAATTAAGCTAGTTAAAATAAATTTGTTACATTTCTTCATAAGTATCTCCTGTAGAACAGAATCTTAAAAAATAATATAGGTAACCTTTAGGGTATTATTTTTATATTTAGTAAATATAGTACATAACTAGAAATAAGCATTTTTAAGGTTTAGGTATTTTAATCTTACTAAGTAAAATGTGTGTTAATATTAAGACATAAAGATGTTAAGTATAGATACGAAGAATAATTAAATTGCAGTAAAGGAGGGTTATATGAGTAATGTTGTAGGTGAGGCTAAACCCAAATATGAGTATGTAAAGCAGGTATTTCTTGATAAGGATTTTCCAGAAGATGTAATTGATTACGTGCTACTACGTAGTTCAAATTATGTATATGAAAACCTAGAAAGTAGCATGAGTAAGCTAGAAAAAGAAATGAATAAGGCTAGAGATGAGTTTAGAAGTGGAATAGGCAAGCTAGATGAGAAAGTAGATAAAGTAAGAAGTGAGCTTAAGGGTGATATGGGCAAGCTAGATGAAAGAATAGGCAAGTTAGATGAAAAAGTAGAAAAAGTAAGAAGTGAGCTTTCTGCAGAAATAAAGGGAGTAAGAAGTGAGCTTAAAGGAGATATAGTAAAGTTAGATGAAAGAATAGGCAAGTTAGATGAAAAGATAAACACAAATCATAAAGAGCTTATGGAGATGTTTAAAGACTCAATAGTTGAATTTAGTAAAGAGCTTAAGGGAATAAGAAGTGAATTTAGTAAAGAGCTACAGGACTCAAAAGTTGAATTTAGTAAAGAGCTTAAGGAAATAAGAAGTGAATTTAGTAAAGAGCTACAAGACTCAAGAGTTGAATTTAGTAAAGAGCTTAAGGAAATAAGAAGTGAGAACAACTTGCATATAAAAAGCTTGATATATCCATTTTATTGGATATTAGGAATATTTATTTCATTAATAGTGGGGATGTTTTTATACTTGCTGCAAAAATAGAAATTAGTAAGTCTTCTTATCTTTGCGACTTACTACTAAGATTCTGTAGCTTGCAAAGCAGCTTCATATGCTTTATTTAGCTCTTCAAGTTCTGCATTTGCCTGCTCTATATTGGAATTAAGACATTTTTGTTTATTCTTAGTAGTCTCAAGGCTAACTTTCGCCTTTATCATTGTATCTTTAGCATCAGCCATATAATAGTGGTAGCCAGCATATTGGTAGCCTACAGCATTGCTATTATTTAAGGCTTCTTGTAAAGCATCGTTTGCTTTTCTTTGTGCATACTCAAAATCGTTTTTGGAATTTGCTAAAGCACCAACTGCATCTGAATAATTAGAGTTAGCAGAAGCATAGTTGCTATTAACTTTGCTGATTGCTTGATCAAGGTTAGGCAATAAGGTTGGGTTGGTTGGATTAGCTTTACTAGATCTAGATCTAGCATTATTGAAATAAGAACGAGCATCATCAAGTGTACTTTTTATCTTATCAAGTTCTGATCTTGTTGTTTCTAAACTTGCAGTTATTTTTTCAACTTCTTCTAAATATGCAGAAGTTTCTTGTATAATGTTTCTAGCTTGCTTAGCTTCCCTGGATTCATTATTAACTTGTTGAGTTTGTCTACTAGTATGTTTTTCACTATCATAACTAGTAACGGAATGAGTTGTGTTTAGAATACCATCTTTTTGTATATTTGAATTATTGCCTTTTTCACTATCTTTTGCTTCTTTTTTGTTACTTATATTTTGATTATTTTGTTCTTGATTATTTATTTCTCTATAACTAATACTTCTAGCTTTACGAGTATTTCTTTTGTTGTCTTCTTCTAGAAGAGATTTATTATTAGCTAAATCCTGTTGAGATTTATCTATATCTTTATATAACTTGCAAGAGGTAAAACTAGAAAATAAACTGGATATCAATAACACTTTAATCATTAAATTCATTATGCTAACTTTATGCAAAAATAGAGTAGTATTGCAATACAATATCATTGTATCACATTTATAGTAGTAATAAAGAATATGAGTTATATGTTAAGCCTATATCATAGGACTTTTGTCTTTTCAGCTTACTACTAAGATTTTCTGTATCTTTTAAAGCAGCTTTGTATGCTTCATTTAACTCTTCAAGTTCTGCATTTGCCTGCTCTATATTGGAATTAAGGTATTTTTGTTTCTGTTTAGCGGTCTCTAGTAAAATTTTAGCATTTTCCATTGCTTTATTAGCATTTTTAGAAGCATAATAATAACCGTTATACCCGATATTATTGTATTTATTTGAAGTTTCTTCTAAGGCCTTTTCTGCCCAGCTATGTGCATTTCCAAAAGTAGTATCAGCTATTTCTAGGGCATTAACTGCATCTTCATAGCAAACTCTAAAAGTAGCAAGCCTACTATTAACCTTAGCAATAGCTTGGTCCAGGTTAGATAATAAAGTTATCCTAACTTGATTAGAGTCAGGTGTTTTTCTAGCGTTCTCTAAATAAGAATTAGCTGTACTAAGCAAGTGTTCTATCTTATCAAGGTTTGCTTTTACTTTTTCTAATTCTTTGCTTATTCTAGTGCACTCTTCTTTAGAAGATTCAACTTCCTTCATAATGTTTTTAGCTTCCCTAGATTCACTAGAGTCATTATTAATTTGTTGGGGATAGCTGCTGCTATTATCATTTTGCATGTCTGCCACCAAAGGTTCTTTTCCTGTATCTTGGTCCATATAAGTGTTGTCTGCACTTCTAGGCTTACGGCCACTTCTCTTGCTGTCACCACTGCTACTCTTTAAAGTCTTAAAAGACTGGTTATTGCTTTTTAGTTTGTCTATAGCTTGATCGGTGTTGTCTGTAAGCTTCTTGTATAATTTACAAGAGATAATGCTGTAGAATAAAATAGTTAAAATAAATAATTTAGTAATTAAATTCACCTTATTACTTCTCTTTAGAATCTGATATTCTTATATTAAAAAATATATTGCATTTATAATTTATAAAATAATTAATG
>NZ_CP043693.1 GCF_014084025.1 Borrelia sp. A-FGy1 | reverse complement strand
TTTCTTATCACTTAACATTTTGTTATACAAAAATCTTACACATCCAAATACTTTTGAAAAGCATTTTTTTTGACTATCGTTGGGATATATTCTATATTTATAAGCTTTATTAGCACTCATATATTTTTTAAAATAATATTAAATTAAACTTGCGTTACAAATTTATCTCCACCTAAATTTCATAGAAATTATAGGTGGAGTATTCTTTTTTATTTTTTGATAAAATTATTATCTATTCTTTTCATTTTAAGTATATCTAATCACTTTATTAATAAAGATATATTTATCACTTGATTTATTTAGCCTATTATCAACTTTGTTTAATCTTATTTAAATTATATCTAATCTGGTAATTTGTATTTAACTCCATTAACTTGAATAACTAAACTTTTAGTTCTAACTAAAAATTATTAATTCCAATATCTTTTAATTATTTATTGATTTAAAGTAACTTCTATAATTAGAATGATAAACTATATTCAAATATATATATAAACTTTAAAATTGATAATAGCTTAAATAAGCAATATAATCACTATTAATTTTTCTTACAAATTTATTAACCAGATAAATTTTTCATTTAATATTTGACAAAATCTCCTTTAATTAATATAATTAATTAAAGGAGATTTCTTTGAAAAAATTACGTATAAATATTTCATTTATCATTGCATTAACTTTATTTTTTAGTTGTGAATTTAACCCTCAGATTAAAAAATATATGGATAAAATTATTGAATCTACTTCAAAAACTGATAATCAAAAAAGTAAGTCTATTTTCCTCAAAAAAAATCAACAACAAGATACCCTTGAAAATAAGGCACCAAATAACAATAAAGTCATAAAAGAAGATGAGACCGAAGAATACTCTTTTGTGAGGGTAGGTCAAGACAACAATTCAAAAGAAAAATTTCTAAAATGGGCTAGAGAAAAAAAACAAAAAACCGAAAAGGAAAAAGACCTCAAAAATTGGGTTGCAGAACATAGAGATGAATTTCTTAAATGGCTTAGTAAAGACATCGATTCACAAGGAGATAATGTAGATCTTGTAGGAGTGCTCGAAAGATTTAAAGAATGGTATCAAAAAAAAACAAGAAGAATCTGATAAAGAATTCAAGCGTAAATTAAATTTGGTACTTCCATGGGCTAGTAGAAAGATAAGAGAAATCAATTAAAGAAAACCAATACCTACTACAAAAAAACGAAATTATATAGAAAATCTTAATAGACACTGGAACAGTTATTTAGATTGGATTAATAAAGAAGGCCGCGTGATTCATTAATACAAGCAATGAGAAACCATTTTTTAAAAGTATTGAACCAGATAATTATAGAAGCACATTTTGATCATTAATAAGCTTTTAAATAATTAGAAAAGTTAAATCCAATTACTTAATATATTAATTATATTTTTATAAATACAACATAAAAATTTTTCCTAACTAGTTTTAGCTATAAAATATCTCATTGATCTATTTTATATTACTTAGCTTAGTTATAAATAAAAGATATCTATTTCAAAGTGAACTGCTATTTCTAAACCAAAGAGTATAGAAATAGCTTCTTGTATCTAACTAAAATAACTTTTGAGTTTCTGAAAGAACGGCAATCCACTAAATCATGGTCCATAAGCTAAAGTTTAGACTTGCATTCATATCTCTATAATTCAAAGCGTCACAACTGCTGCATAGTTTATTTGATGGGAAACATCTATCTACTTTATGTAAAGCAGATCCATACCATTCTGATTTATATAATAATTGTTTTATAAACTCACTTCATCCTAAACCATCAATACTTTTCCAAACATTCTTTTTGCATTCATTTAATCAATACACTTTCTATTACCATGTTTTTACAATTTGATAAAAAGTAATAAGATAATTTATATAAGAAGTCTTTTCTTTGATTTAATATTTTTATCTAGCTTAACCATCTCCCACCTAACTTAGTTATTATACAAAATATTTTTATTAAGTACTTTTTGAGTACTAATTTGAGTTCATAAATATGTAAATATCTAACAAACATATCCCATCTTACCATCTAGCTCAATCTCCAGTCTTTAAATATATCATCAGAAATTTAATCTTCTTATGAGGCATAAATTACAAGACATTATGAAAAAGATATTAAATATACATATATTTTTATATTTAAATTCCTCATTATAAGAATGATTTATATCATTTTATTAAGATTTACTACTATCCTAAATTTAATATTTCTAATAAATTAACTATTTTATCCGTTTATATAAATTAAAATTATCTAATAATAAAATTATTTGCTGTATTTATACTCTTTATTAGCTTTATATTCTTTAATTTTTAAATACTATCCATCTTTTGCCCTATGCTTTATTCCCTAAACTATGATCTCCCCTCCCCCCATAACATATTTATCCTTAATACAATATAAAAATATAATATACCAAACAGAAAATTTTACAATTCAATTTTTAATTCAATACTAAAAATATTATAAAAAGGAGTATCTTTAAGATTTATCTTTTTATTAAACTCTAATACATTTATCACTTTTAAATAACATTCTTTAAGAATCAAGAAATTATTTTCAAAATAGAATTGCAAAGAATGAGTATTTAAATTGCTTTTTAAGGAAAACGTTGTTTGTAATAATTCACTAATCCATGTTAGTTTAATCCCAGATCCCAAAAAATAATTATTATTTTTCGAATAACTTTCAAATACTATTGAGAAATCATTAAATACGTCATTCTCAAAGCTAATATAATATCTAAGACCAAGCAAAAATCTATTATCATCATAATCTAATTTATAATTTTTAGGCCAAAGTAAGTCTTGTCTTAAAGTAGAATAAAAAAATACTCCACTATAAATTTCAAATAAAAAATCAAAAATAACAGTGATATCAAAAGTTTTATTTTCAATATTAAATGGAAATTCAACCATTGTAAGCAAATCTACTTCATCAAAAGATGCTTGAAAATAAAGCCAAGGAGATAAATATTCAGGCGATAAAAATTTATCTAGGCTTTTTTTATCTAACATAGAACCCAAAGAAACAGAATAATTGGAAATAAAATAATAGAACTCAAAAAACCACTCTGGTTCTATTGTGGTTCTTTTTAAAACAATATTTTCAATTAATCCATTTCCCAAATAATAATTTTGTCTACCTAATTTAAAAATAAAATCATTAAAGCTTAAATTAAAGAATAATTTATTGAAGCTTAAATATTGATCATCATTTTGTACAATAAAAGAAGGAGCAACTCCAAATTCCAACATCTTATAGTTTAATAAAAATCCCAAATAAGCTAAATTAGAAAATTGCAAAGCCCCTGTACCAAAAAAATCTTTTTTATCTTCATCGGACAACAATAAAGAAATTTTTGTTTTCAATCCTAAATGCTCCTTAAAAAACAAAGAGGATTCCGAAAACAAAAAGCTAGGTAAAGTCAAAAAAAGAATTAAGCAAATTTTTTTAAAAAATCCCAATATCAATTATCTCACATATGATTTCAATTTATATATCTTGAATATAAATCAAATATTCTATTAAACCCTTTTAAACTAAAAATAGAATTATTTAGATTAGTACTAATAATATCTTTTACATAAATTTTTGTACTAGAATCGTTAAAAGCTTTATCTTCAATCTCAAAATAAACAAAAGTATCTATTCCTTTAATATTTCCTTTTTTGTAAATTACTTCTTTTAGAACTCTTAATTCCTTATCTTTGTGTAAAGTTTTAAAATCATCTTTATTAATTTTTAATAAATCTACAAATGGATAGATTGATTTTTCTTTTGATTGAAATTCAAACTTATTACCTTCGGATTTTAATAAAACAAAATCCGCATTAAAATTTAAGCCCAAAATATCTTTAAGTTCAGACGAACCCTTAACCTTATAGGATGCGCTTACCTTAATTGGAATCTTAGCTTGTCTTCCTAACATAAAATGCCCTTTATTCCTAATAGATAAAAAGGCAAAATCTGTTTTTGATCCTGACATATAAATTAAACGTGTATCTTTATTGTCAATATTAACAACTCTTAGCCCTACGCTTTCTTCTAAATTATCTTTTAAATTAATTTCAAAATTCATCTTGAAAGCATAAATCCCACTTTCTAATTTAGGATAATATAGACTTTCAAATTCTTTTATCAAATTTTTTCCATTCTCAGAATATAATAAATTTAAAAAACAAAAATTAAGAATAATTACAAAAATTTTAAGCATCGTTCATCACCTCTACTACTGATTTCTTACATGCTTTTACAAACGGAAAAACAGAAGAAAGAACAGCAATAACTAGCATGAAAATTGAAACATACATTATATCACTAGCATAATAAAATATATTGATATAATATGTTTCTGAATAACCTGGAGGAGTAAAACTAATTTTTTGAAACTGAATAAAAAGTTTAGCCAAATAAGCCAATGCAATCCCTATAATAATATTTATAATATAAATAATGATAATTTCTAAAAATAAAGAGTAAAAAAGTTCCAATCTGGTTAAACCAATTGCTCTTAATGTGCCAAGCTCTCTAGTACGTTCAATACTCAATGCTGTCATTATTTGGAAAAATGCAATAAATATAAGAAGAGAGACTAAGAACAATATAAACATAAAAGTTGTTCTAGTCATTCCTAAAACAGATTTAAAGTAGGGATTAATTTCGAACCAGTCATTATAATCAAAGGCAATCCCCTTATCTTTTTTAAGATTATCTAACTTCTTTTTAAATGTCTTTAAACCAGAACTATCCTTTAAAAACACTTGAATCACATGTGCTCCACCCTCAAATGAAAATAAGTCTTTTAAAGTCTTAATAGTGGTAATTGCAAAAATATTATCTGCTGTTGAAAATGGAAATTTTATAATTCCAGCAACTTTAATATTTTGGAAATTTAAACCTCTCCCGAGCAAATTTGTCATTAATGTAAGATCAGAATTGGTTTCCGTTATTTTTTCTATACCAAATGAAGCAGCTAAATTACTACCAAGCAAAAACTCACCTGCATTAGAATCATGAAAAATAGGTTCACCTTCTAACAAAGATAGACTACTTGTAATCATATCTGGGTCTTCATAGGCAAATGCAAAAACCGGGTTACTTGTTGAAGAATTTCCAAGAAGCCCATCAAAATTAACTATTAAATTAGTGGATTGAAGTTCATCATAACTAACTATTTCATCCCGTATGAAATTAATGTCTTTTTCTTCAAGTAATAATTCACTCTTAAGACTACTAAATTTAGGATTAAAATAATTTTCTTTCGCAATTTGAATATGACCAGTTGAACTTACAAAATTTTTTTCCATACCTTCTCTGCTAAAGTTCATATATCCAACAAAAACCAACAAAAATACCACAGAGCTTGTTAAAAGTAGAGACAATATAATTGTACGCCTCAAATCTCTAAAAATATTATAAAAAGCCAATTTAAACATATTCACCTTCCATTAAAAATAACATTCCATCTTCTATTCTATAAAGTTTATTAGCCAAATTTTTTAAATTGTAATCATGAGAAACAAAAATTCCAATTGCATTCATATTCTTAAGATACTTTTGTATTGAAGTATAAACAAAAATGGCTGTTTCTTTGTCTAAATGACTAGTTATTTCATCTCCAATTATTAATTTCGGATCATAAACAAAGGCCCTTGCTATACCTATCCTTTGCCTTTGTCCTCCAGACATATACTTAGGTTTTTTATTAACAAACTTTGAAAGTTCAAAAAACTCTATTAATTCTTCCGTTTTAGACTTTAATTGCTTAGCACTTTTTCTTGAAAATCTTAAGGGCAATGAAATGTTATCAAAACCTGTAAGACTCGGAATAAGTTCAAAATGTTGAAAGATTAAACCTATGTTATATCTTCTAAATAAAGTTCTATCTTTTTCATTCATTGAACTCAAAAGGGTCGAGTTGAAACGTATCTCTCCTGTATCAAGTGAATCTATTCCAGAAAGCAAATTCATTAAGGTTGTCTTACCACTACCTGTAGGTCCTGAAATCCAAACCATGTCCCTTGATTTTAAACTAAGTGAGATATCCTTATTTGCATGAACAACTTCCTGTCCAATTCTATATTTTTTATTAACCAATTTTAAATCTAAATTAACGACCACTGCAAATCCTCCTATATTTTAAATTTAACACTGTACAACTTAAAAAGTTTCCTCAAAATAACATCACTCAAAAATTATTGAAC
Source organism: Borrelia sp. A-FGy1 (assembly GCF_014084025.1). NCBI lineage: Bacteria > Pseudomonadati > Spirochaetota > Spirochaetia > Spirochaetales > Borreliaceae > Borrelia > Candidatus Borrelia mahuryensis. The sequence goes on along the minus strand of NZ_CP043693.1, from coordinate 3,681 downwards.
TTAATAAAAACCCAAATAATAATTTTTTATCCTGGTTAATGCCAACTTTGAAGACAAAAGGAACTTCCTTAACTAACTTATAACCTATTCCAAAACCTAAGATATAAAGAAATTTGCCTTTATCTAAAAGAGAACTCTCTTTCATACCATATCCAATATCTGAAGACAGCACTAAAAATAAATCAGAAGCAAGATTTTTCAATACTTCAAGAAAAAACAATCTACATTCTAATCCGAAATTAGAAATAACATTAAAATAATTACTATCTTGATCCATTTTAGGAATAGTCAAAGCATAAAAATTTAAAGCATTATAATCAAATCCAGTTTCAAAAATAGAAGACTTTTTAAAATCGCCTGCCATTCCAAGATCGGCCTTAAATCCTAACTCCCACAAAGAAACAGAAACGAGATATTTCAAATTCCAGTGCACTCTATAAAACTGTTCATTATTATCTGGCAAATATCTATACAAGAAAGATGTTCTAATATCTGCTCTTTGAAACTCTGAATAATAAATTGGAAGCAAAATATCAAACTTATTCTCCAAAGTTAAAACATTATGATATGAATTTTTTCCAACACTAACACCTGTTTCTTTGATTAAATGATTCATAAATCCTGATCTAAATATATTTTCAAGTCTTAAATAATTAAAATTATAACCAACCTCAAAATTGCCAATATGTTCAGTATTTTTATAATCAAAAATAAACGGAATTCTGATTTCATAAAATGCCTTAGAAAAAAAATTTCTAAAATCATAAGCTAATCCAAAACCAAATAAAAATATTTTAGAATAATCAGTTCCTAATCTAAAAAAAGGTGATATTTTTGAATCATTCTCCTTAATATTTAAAATAAAATCAAAGTTATTTTCAAAATTATTTGGAACACTAAGATAATCAAGATAAAATTCAAAATCCATTCCATTTATTGATAAATCACTCAGTTCATCATCTAGTTCATTTGCAAATGCACTAAAACAAATAAAGATAAGTATTAAAAAAAATAACTTTTTCATTTATACCTTCAATCTTTCTTTATTCACTTTATTAAAAGTAAATTTATAATCTTTTCATTTCTAGTAAAAAGGATTACCTTCTTTTAATTTTTCAATCGCTAACACAGCCATATTTCCATTAGGAAATATGGCTCTGGCTATTTTTAAACACTCAATTGCTTCCAATCTTCTATTAGTACGAATTAAAAAAGAACTTTTCACTAATTCTTTCAAATACTTTTGCCTATCATTAAGATTAACGCCTTCTGCTTTGTCAATATAATTCTTTGCCATTAAAATTTTATAAAAATCCCTATTTGACACTCTAACTGTATAAAAAATAGATAAAGGAATAAAAACTTTAACATTATTGTCATCTATTTTTAATGCATTTTCTAAATGTCTCTTGGCATTAACAAAATAAAAATATAATCTACTTCTATCGTGAGGTATTAAATTTATAGCAAGCTCTCCCAATGCCCTAAAATAATCTGATGTAGCATTCTCTTCTAAAGAAATTTTAAAAGCACGATCATAATTAATAATTAACTTTTGAATCAAATCATTGTATTTATATGGATCATTAATTAAATAAGAAACGTCACATAAAACAAGGGAAATAAGTAAATTCAAGTAATTATATTGAATACTTTCCTTTTTATATTTCATTAATATATCATTTTCTATATTTTGAAGCTCATTTTTAAAAATTTTATCTGGTGCAAAAAAATTAAACTCAAAATTACCAGAACAATATTTAGTATGGACACTTTCTATTTTATCTATAAATGCCTTTAAGTCTCTTTCAAAAGAGTATAAACTAATATTTACTAAAAAAACTAACAATAAATTTAACATATAAAATTAACACATAAATCTTAAACAAAATTTATTAATACATTATTTAACTAATTTTTTATAGGAAAATCCATAAACAAATTTCCACTCTTGTTTTGCTCCAGAACTATCTTATGAAAAGCTCCATTAGGAAATATTTCACTAGCCTTAAGTACATACTTAAGGCTTTCTTTTTCATTTTTTAGAAGAAAATAAGCCTGACTTATCCATATATTTGCGAAATATTTCTCTACATCTGTTTGACCATATTTAAGTCCCAATTGAGCAAATGATAAAGTTTTATTTGAATCTCCTCCTGCAATTCTTGGTGCATACAAATACCAACTTGCAATAGAAGTATTAGCAAGTGAGTTTTTACTGTTAATCTTTAAGGATTTTTCAAAATATTTCCTAGCCTCATTAGCAAGCTTACTTAAAGTTGCACCACCTGCATATCTCAAAAGCATTAGATTAACATCTCCTAAAATCCTATAAATATCACTTTGAATGTTTTTTTCTAAACCTTTAAAATCTGTCGATGCAATGAGCTCTAAAAGAGATTTCTTAGTAGATTTTAAAACAGAATAACTTTTAGAAGAATTTCTTCTCCCTTCTTTATTCTGAAGAAGTCTGGCAATTTGGTAATCAGCAAGATTAATAAAATATGACTTGTTGCCAGAACTCATTTCATCACCCAATGTATCTTTAAATTTATTAAGTCTAAATATATAAGCATCTTCACCATTTTTTTTTGAAAATTCTTCAATTTTACCTGAATAATAGCCTTCTAATATTTCATAAAATTCTCTATTTGAAACATCAAAGGAATATACATAAAAAATGCTAAGAGTTAATAATAAAAAACAATAACTAATTCTTTTCATGATTACTTAACTAAAAGTTTAACTCAATAAATTATACTTTTAAGGAAATAAGAAAAACAAATTCCAATAATGTAGCAAATAATGTAGCAAACAAATAAGCAATATATTATCTAAGTGATTCAATGTGATTCAATATTTAAACTTTAAGCTGAATGTTCATAAGAAGAATATTCAGCTTTACTAATAGCTTTGAAAAACTAAAAATTTAGTAAAAATTATCAATCAATACATATTAATTTTTCTTATAAAAACCAATATTTTTCAATATATATTGCTAATATAACTCATATATGTTAAGTAAAGATAAAACTTTAATATAAAGTTAATAAAAAAAATAAAAGATTTAATGTCGATATACAAACTCATAAAAATATTATTAAAAGCAAAGTTGAAGTAAAAACAATTTTTATTAATCTATTTTACATGCAATGGGTTATTGTCACACTGTGATCCCACTGATCTTTCATTTTGTTAAAGTCGAATTTGAAATTAGTTTTGCTAAAAATTAAATAAAAGCTAATTATATTCTTTATTCTAAAGATGAAACCCTTTTATTTTATTAGAATACAATCACTATAAGGAAAATCTTGAAAATTATTTAGTGAATTATCAAAAGTTATTTTTATAATCTTAGTTGTAAAGTTGTATTTTTAATGTGACAACTACTGCATAGTTTACTTGACAAGAAATATCTACCTACTTTATGTAAAGCAGTAGATCCATGCCATTCTGATTTATATGATAATTGCTTTACAAACTCATATCATCCTAACTAAATAATTAATACTTTTCCAAACATATCTTTTTGCATGTCTTTAATTGATAAGTCTTCTATTACTATATTTTTATAACTTGATACAAAATAATGAGATAATTTATTCAAAAATCTTTTCTTTGATTTGTCATTTTTTTATGTAGCTTAGTTAGTTTAATCTAGATTTAGCTCTATTAGAAAAA
>NZ_CP043692.1 GCF_014084025.1 Borrelia sp. A-FGy1 | reverse complement strand
TTCATTTACTAATTTGTTTTGAATATTTTCTATACACTGCTTCTGCTATGGGTTTAGTTATAGCAATATATTCCTTCATATAAGCAATATTGGCTTTAAGTGTATTAATTGTTTGAGAGCTTTCTAGTTTATTTGTATCAAAAAAAATAAATTTAGGGTAAGCTTTGTCCTTAACTGCCTTTTTTGTGTTAACTAAAAAAACTTGTAAATATATAACATATTCGAGTAACTGGCTCTCATATTTAGTTAACAAATCAAGTGTTTGCTCTTTTGGAAACACAGGTTCTTTTGGAATGCTAGCTATTGTTGTACATGCCATTACTAGCATTAATAGAGATATAAGTGTTAGATATTTTATTTTAAAAATATTCTTCATCATCTATCTCCTTTTGAAGAGCTTGTATCTTTTCAAGAGCTAATTGATTGCGTTTTTCTCTTAACTTTTCTAATAATTCTTTCTTGTCTTTACTATTAGAAGAGTTAGCAACAATTTGTCCAGCTACATTTATAATATCAATCATTTCTTCTTTATATCTCTCTTGTTCTCTAGCTTCACTATCTGCAATAATACTGTTGTATATATCTTGTGTAAAGCTTATTAGCTCATCAATAAGCCTGCTATTATCTACTATCTTGTTTATTGTAGGATGCTTTATGTTAACAAATTTTAGAATACTTGATACATTGTGCAGTAAACTTCCTATATAAACATTGCTTGTTTCTTGATGCTTAATAGCATATGTGCCTAAGGTTTTTATGCCTTCTTTTATAGTGCTATCTTGTTGTTGATTTAAATCTTTATCTTTAACCATTATAATCCTCCTTGTTAGTCTTGTTTATCTTTAATATGCAATATTTTTTTGATTATCTTTACACAGTCTATAAAAACAGGCCTTATTAGCCAAAAAATAGCTAATGTTGCTATTACAAGCCCAATGAACTTGTATAAATCAAGATTATGCAAAAAGTTTAGTATATCTTGCAAGTGTGCCACCTCCTTTACTTTATACTTTGTGTTTATAGCTTGAGTAGGTCTAGCGTATTGTTTGTAAATGTTATAACTTTGTACCATCCGTTATATATTTGAAATTGATGTCCTATATAATGTCCATTATTGTAATGAGCTTTTTGTCCCCATGTATCAAATCGGAATACTTCTCTTTTGTCTGATTCACCATCAAATTTAACATAAACACGCTTGACATTATTTTTTTCTCCATTACTGCCATAATAGACAGGTTCTATAGTAATAGCTAGATAAATAAAACTGTCTGATTTATTTTTATACCTTTGTGGTATTCTTATCTCTGATTCATTTTGTGACTCTAGTTTTAAGATAATATGCCTATCCCCATATTCTCCCTCATGTATGTAGGAGTCATTATTTAATATTCTTGTACCCCCAACCCATCTGGAATACCTCTTAGCCAAATAGGGCAATCTAATATTTCAATATCATCATCGCTTGAGTTGCGTAGAATAAACTGGTGGGTTTTTACTAGATTTGAAGCCTTGTGGGCATTTTTAAATGTGTCTTTTAGCTTAGATTTAAGATTACTATTAGATATTCCATCCCAATTTTTCATGTAGATAGAATCTGCATCATCTTTTTTTAGGTATGTCTCATGTGTATCTGAGCGAGTTATATAGGAATCTAGATTTAAAGCCTTCTTAAGGCACTCTATATTGTAGGCATTAAACTTATGAGTTTTAGAATCAAAAAAAGTAACCTTTTCATAACTAGCATCAATATTATTACTATCTGATGTATCATGGTTAGTGATTGCTTCTATAAATCTTTTAAATGAAGTAATTGATATTCTGTTTTTGCCCTTTTCATAAAAACATATATTATCTTCATTAATATTAATTGCTATTTCTGTATTAGAGGTATTAATAAGTTCACCTTTAACCTTTTTAAAGAAGTCTCTATAAGTAGCTTTAAAAGCAACACCATTTTCTTTACGAAGTAGTGTCACTAAATCGTCTTCTTTCCAATCATTAGCTTGTGTGGCATTGCTTATTGCTGTTTTGTGAGAATTAGGTTGATTTGGCACACCAAGAAGATGTTTATACATCTTATAAGCAAATGTTTTAAGGGTAATAGGAATTATTTGCTTAGTTTGATAGTCAAGATAGAATATAATCTCTCTTCTGCCTGTTGGCATAGAGTCTCTATTAATATTAATTTCTGAAAGAGAAGTATCTTTTTTTAAATCTGCTATAGTATCTAATTTTTCTAGATATTCTAATAACTTGGGTAAATCCTCATAAGTAGCTTCTCTTATTTGCTCATAAAAGTTTTTGTAAGTTATGGCATTACAACTGGTTAATGGGTCATCTAGTAGTAATAGGTCATTAGGTTCTGCTCTAAACTTCTTGTTTAAATCTTTGATTTGAATTTCATTATCTCTATCTATTTCCTGACTCATAACTCCTCCTTTATTAAGAATTTATCTATACTTTAAGATAGTATCTTTTTCTGCATCTTCTTCTTGTGAGTCTTCTAGAGAGTAGGATGCATGTGGAATTTGTGCTTTAAGCTTGTTTAAAATTTCTTGTTCTTTTCTCTCTTGTGCCAAGTTACTCATTATCATTTGATTATCCTTATCCTTAATACGTATAACTCTACCAACAGGGATAAGGCTTTTTATAAACTCGTAGATTGAACTTGTATAGTTTAGTGGCATATAGTTGAACATGAGCCTAAATTTAGATTTAGAGTGAGTAAGAACAATTTTTTTTAATTTGTAGAATTTCTCTCTGCCTACCGTCTTTTCTAACTTGTTATGTATGATATATCTTCTAAAGGAAGATTTAATATTATTTATTAGTTTGATTACAATCTCACCTGCCTGATCTTCATTGGTGCTAATCTCTACGTTGGTATAAAGATAACTTGCAAAAAGTAGGTTAAAACTATTGTCTGTTCCAATATGTTCTCTTGATAAGAGTACGCTATCAATTCCATTTACAATGTCGTATGTTAAGTTTTTATCAAGATGATAAACTTTAAAAAGTTTGGCTAAGAATTTAGCTATAAATCTAATCTTAAGATGAGCTTTAATGTTTTTTGAAGCAAAATTATTTGTAATCTCTTTTATCTGGGCAAGAATAAGTTTTTTATATTCAATTTCGTTGTCAATAAATTGTCCTAACTGTGTATTTCTTATAGTCTCTGGGATATCGTATGTAGGATTATGCTTAAAGTTCATAAATTATTCCTTGTCAATGTCAATGAATAGCCGCTGTGTAGTATCGAAAAGCAAAATCTCATTAGGGTTTACTTCTATGTCTTTATTAAATGTATACTGGCTATCGTTTATAGATTTATTCTCTGTTTTATCATCTTCTTTAACAAGAATTCCAATACGTATTGATTTTATTCCCTTAATCATGCTTACAGGTGCTAAGAAATCTTGATACGCAAAATCAATACCCATATCACGATAATTTGTATCAATTATTTGTTTATAAATTTCTCTAATCTTAGTGTCAATATCAATATGAATGTAATCTTTATGATTGATTTTGTAATAAGCCTTCATGTAGATATATTTAGGCTTACCTAAGCTAAATTTATAAGTCTTCTTTTGTAGCATATCATTAAGCCCGTCAACTTTAATATCCCCTATGAATGCGGTACCACTAGGCATGACTTTATAAAACACTTCCCATATTTGATTCTTAATTCGAGTGTTTAGTGTCTTAAAATCACCATTTAGAAAGTAAGATTTATCTGTAATTATTAAGAATGTGGCAACTATTCCTGCACCACTTGTAAGATTACAATATTTAACCCCATCAATTTGAAGGAATGCTTTTCTTACAGCATCAAAAGTAGAGCTACTTGGTATGCTAAGCTTATCTTCCCATTCTTTAAAAAAGTTACCACCCTCATCAATACGCTTAAATAAGTCACTTAATGCTATAAGTATTTGCCTATCAATTTCTGAGCTAGGATAATTAACTATGTCAAATATGCTATTTCGTGCTATAAGGATACCTTTCTTTTTAAGCATATCCTTTTTTTCATTTAGAATTTCTTCTGTTGATTTTACTGTAATACCATTATCTTGGGTAAATATGCTTGGACTACTCATATGCTAAATTCCATTGGTAAATAATCACCTTGTGTAAAGTAAAGATTAACCCTAGCTTGACCCTTAAGGTAGGTTGTATCAATGCTAGATAGATTAAGCTGTAATGCTGTAGCAATATTTGTAAAGAAGTGTTCTAATCTTTCTCTGTCTTTAAGTCGTAAGAGTTTAAGTAGGATATCATAATCAACTCCATACCCACTGTCCCAAGCAAGGCTGCCTTTAGGCAATTTTAAGTAAAGAAAAAGAGCCTGTTTTTGCTCCTCTATAGCATCTACCATACCTAAGTCATTGTTTAGGATACATTCAAATTTATCATTAACCTTTATGTCCATATATTAATTTTACCAAATTTGTGTTTTTTCTTTAGAAAAGTTGACCTTTTTGTCAATATTTATAGCAGTTTATAAGAGTAATTTATTAAGTTTTGTTTTAAGAATTGGCATTTGTAATTGTAAATCTTTCATGGCATCTAATTCTTGTACAAATTTTAACTTTTCTAGCGTGTTTATTAAGGAATTTAGAATATCATATAAGCTTGCATTATTGGTAGAAATTGATATAGGATTACTTGCTTTAATTTTAATCTTATTGGCATTTATATTTAAATCTTTTGATTCAATGTTAATTGACTCTTCTGCCTTTATATCAAGAGTGTGATTTTTTAATTCAAATTGATCAATATCAATAACAGCTTTTTCTATAGTCTTAATATCAATGCTGTTTATGATATAAAAGTATGTTTTATCAAAATAATTTGTATCCTCTATATCAAATAAATTGACACTTGATTGCAGTAGAATAACCTTATCATTTGTTTGCAAGTGAAGTTTCATATTTGATATATTTTTAGTTTCAATATTAAGACTACCAAATTCTGGTATTACTACTACCCCCTCTTGTGTTTTGTAGTCAAATTCCTTAACTATTCCTATTCTTGATATGAAAATATTTTCACACATTTTATCTAGTGTTTCATGGTGAACATATGCCATATTTTCTAAATTTGTGTAGTATCTAAATTCGCTATACTTTTGTGTTCTTGATTGCATAAATAAAAATCTCCTTCTAAATCATTTGTGAAAGTATATTCTTATCATCTTTTATGCTTAAATTGAGTACACAAGGCCCTCTACTAGACAAAAAAGCACTAGTTTCCTCTACTCTACCTGTTATAAGATTATTAAATCTATCATAAAAGGATACTCTATCATTAATAGCTATTTTGTGCGTATAAAGCACTTGTGCATTCCAATAAACTAATTGTTGCCTACTCTCTTGTGAATACTTTAAGTCTTGTTGAGGAATAAAGTGTAGTCCAAACTTTTCAAGTGCAAGTGGTTTAAATGATTTACTCTCATTTTCTCTGGCTGCTATAGATTTATAATAAAAGCGGTATATTATGTCTATATTATTATTCTTATCTTGTGGTTCTGCTTTACAAATAATTGTATAATTACGTGCTAATGCGGTTAAGAATTCATTTAACGAATTACATGTTAATGAATGGTTAATTTTAGTATTTGCGATATTTGCAGGTAAGAATAATTCCTCATTACCCTTAAATACCATGCTTATAGCTTGTGCTATTGACTTACCCTTTAAAATTAATGTTTCTCTTAATAAGTGGTGAATCTAGTCTTGTAGAGTCTTTTTGTTCTTGAAATATACTATTAATCTTTACGTTGAAAATAGAATTTGTTATGTCATAATCAACACTAAAATCTCTTGATAGATAATCTGTATCCATGGGTGTATGTATGAGTCCATTTAGTAGGAAGTGATACTCTCTTGAATAAGCAAGTTTTTTATAACTAATCTTAATAGCATCATGGAATTTAATATTGAGTCGCCTGTCTTGATTAAAAGTGAGTGGTACATTATATACTTTAAGAGTGCCTGATTTGTAAAGCATACCACTCTCTGCAGCATAATTATTGCCTATACTAATTTCTGTATAAGCTCTTGTCTTTTCTGTATCAATTGTAAGCTTAGGCTTAGATGCTACTATGTATTTAGCATCATCGTAATTATAAAATTCAATTTTAAAATCATATTTAATCACTGCTTAGGCTCTCCTGTTATTCAAATTCAAAATCCTCTATATAGCCTACTTCAATTTCTTCTATAGTAATTGATATATTATATGTACCCTCATATTCTGTGGGGCGTGAGACAAGACGCGGGATTTTTGTGTAGCCTATGTATCCTGTAAGTGGTGAGAAAAAGGAGAATGGGACTCCTGCTTTGACACGCTCTTCTAATTGTTTTCTAACCAAAGTTTTAGTTTCCCTAAATACTGCATTAAATGCGGGTATTCGCTTTAATGCTTCATCAAAAATAATTTTTTCATAAAAACTAGTCAAAATCCCCTCATTAAGTGTAATAGTGTACGGCTTACCATAGATATTGTAACTAGCATTTTGTAAGTTACGTGTTACAGGATTTATTACAGGATAAGTAGCACCGTCTTGTCCTGTTGATATTTCTATGTATTCATTTGTAGCCGATATTAGAAATAGTTGTGGAATAAACCCTAAACCTAGGAAGTCAAGACGGGGGTAAAGTGCCATCCAATTACTGCCACTACCAAATAAAACTATAATTTGATTACAAATCTCTAATATTAGCCGTGAGTTAGCCTTAATTGTTTTATATGCCTTCTCTCTCTCTAGTTTAAGACTAGGGTTATTAGTATCATCTAGGCCCCATGGAGAATCTTTGACTAAATCTAGTAATTTATCGGGATTTGTTATTTTTTTAAATAAATCAAAATTCATGCTACATGTCTCCTTTAAGTCCTACCTAGAGTGTCTTTAAGGGTAGCTTTGTCACGAAATCTTATATTAATTTGTTGTGTAGCATTAGATAAGGCATTTGTAAAGTTAGACATAGCTACTGCTGTGCTTGCAAGTGATTTATTAATCCCTTCTGTATTAATGTGACTAATATCAAGCCCATTACCTTTTTTATTACTAATACCTCTTTCTAGTATGTCTTCTGGACTTTGCCCTCTATCTCTTGCCTGCTTCCATTGTGATTTAATCATTTCATCATCTTTTTTAAATTTAAGGTATTTCTCTACTTCTTCCTTGCTAAGTTCTCGTGTCTCTTCTTTAAAGCCACCCATATAACCTTTTAACTGCTTTTTTAAAACGTAGTAATTATTGCCCTTTTTTTCTACCTTGTTATTAATATAGTCGGGTGTATACTCTTGCATGGTTGAATAACTACCAATGAATTTTGGCTTATTATATATATGTTTTAGTCTTTTTAATTCTTTCTTACGGTATTGCATTAAAGATATGTTTTCTTTCTGTTTCTCTGCTTGTATTTGGTTATTTGTGTACCAATTTGATGCGGAATCAATTGTAGCACCTGTCTTATAAGCTATTGTGTCACTTGTATTAGCCTGAGTCTCTGCAACAATGTTTGATGCCTTGGCTATACTTTTGTGTAAGTTAATCTTTTCTTTAACCCCTTCTGTATTTGTAATCTTATTGTTAAGTAATTGAATTACGTGTGTTAAGTCTTCCTCTATAAGTTTAGTGCCCGCTTGATTTGTTGCGTATTTGCGTTCTCTGTCTTGTTTTCCTAATTCTGTAAATCGACCGCCTTGAGCACCCAATTTCCTTGCTATACCATATAAACCGCTAATATCGCCCTTGCCTAATGATTCTACTATGTCAAATGCTTCACTAATACTTGCATATTGTGTCTGGACTAAGCTTAGTGCTAACTCTATTCCCTTGCGTGTAGCATTAGTGGTATTTCCGCCTCTTAAGGCATACATATTTTCTAGATTTAGAGAGCCTGCAATGATTTCCGATTCTAAGTTAAAATCAATACCCTTTTGGTTCATTTGCTTAATAATCTCATAGTTTATACTCTCACCCTTAGTGAGTTTAGGTATTGAGTTGGGATTAGCTTTATAAAGCTCACGCAATTTGTCAAAACTTCTACCACCTCTTTTGATATGAGCGTGTGCTTTACTCATATCTCTACTCTTGGTAGCCCCAAAGCCATCCTTAACTCCACCTGTTATAAAACTAGCTAAACCACTTATAAGATTGCCTGTAATATTGGCCATAGTTTGCGTTAAAAAGGTAGTATTTTTCTTAATTGCGGCAATAGCTTTAGAAAATTCACTAGTAGCTATACCATTTGTTTTAAGCTGTGCTAGTCTTTTCTTATAATATTCACTCTCTGTTTGTCTTGCTCTCTTCTCACCTTCTGCTCTGGCCTGCTCGTAACTTAATCCGGTTTTCATAAGTCGTGAGGTTTCTTGAAAAGTTTTCTTAATTCGCTTTTCATCTTCACGTCTAATGCGTGCCTCTTCCTTTTCCTTATAACGTCTTGCTTGTTTTTGAGCACGTATTTGTTCATTCTCTTGTGCCAATCGCTCTTTTAAAAATTGGCTTTCTATGTCACGGTCTACTTTAATCTTACTAATTTGTGTCTTACCCCTTTCATCCGCCTCACGAAGCTTACTCTTTTCCTTTATACCTAATCTGGAAAGACTATCCTTGAGTTCCTTAATGCGTGATTTTGATTCCGGTGTATTTGAGTTATTAAGTAATTGCTTAATTTCATCCTCTAGTGTTTTCTTTTTAAAAGCATATGCTTGTTTGATAGATTCCTTCTCTTGGATAAGATTTCTTTTAGTAAGATTAATATTTGTGCTTTTAGCATTAATATCAACTCTTAAGTCTTTTATACTTTTTTTAGCTAAACTTTTCTTAAGCTCATCTATTTTATTCTTAAAATAAGAAGTGTCAATGCCAATACGAGCGTCAACTTCTGCATCATTAATATTATTTATTATTTGCTTGTGAGCATTACCTGTATCTGCCTCTACTTTAACTGTAATAGGGATAGTAAATTTATCTGTGTCTTGTTCCATTGCCTTTATTCCTATCTTTTAGTGCATCGTATTCTTAGAGTGGAAATTTGTTTATTACAAACTTCCATTCCTCATACTCTAATTTTAGAATGCATGCTTTTCTTAGTAAGTTAAAATCTCTTCCATCAAGTTTCTTAATTTGCTCTAAATCATTGCAAATACCTAAGACTAGGGGTAGTATGTATTGATTTTCTCTACTCTTAAGTTCCTTTTCAACAAATTCCTTATATGCCTTATATATATTAGAAAAGCTAGAGTTTGGTTCTTGATTGCTACTCATTTAAATTTCCTACAGGGTTTGATTAAGCCTTAAGTTACTTTAGTCAAAAGATTAGTCACATACTCATAATTCCATTCATTTTCATTAATGTAGTCATATTTATTCAAATTAAGCTTTAAGTCTATAAAACCTTCTATATATATAAGTTTAGGTAATCGCTCTGTTTGTAGATTTTTAAATGTATCATACTGCAGGTTATAAACTATAAAAAATAAGTCTGTTTTATAAATTTCTGCAAATCTTTTATCTTTATCTATAATTTCGCAGTAAAAGAATTTCAAGAATGAATCATAAAATTCATGCTTAAATGAAGGTATCATGTGCTTTAATATAAGTTCAAATTTGTTTATGTCATAAATAGTATCTATTGTGTTATTAAATCCTAAAAGGGTATCCCATTCATACATTGACATAGTCTCTATTTCAAACTTAAGAGTATCGTTCTTGGTAAGTATTACTAATGAATAACGCATTTATACCTCCTTTTATTAGCTATCAACAAATTCGGTGCTACATTTTATTGCATTAAGAGTAAATGTAACTTCTGTAGAATCTTCAGGGTTATATGAAAGTTCGGAATAGCTTGTAAAGAATGCATGTTGTGTTGTAATCTTAACTCCGCCTTGTTTATCAAGAAAAGTTAAGGGCTTATAATTATCTTCTGGCCTTTGTTCACCATTTTCTTGTTTATTATAAAATGACATTAATTTTTTATAGTCAAAACTATTCTTAGTAACCTCTAATTCTATAATATAAAAATTAGTCTCTGGCTTTAGGAAAAATGCCATGTCACCTAGTGCTGATGTTTTAGCTATATCACTCTTACCCTTAGTTACCTTAATCCTTCCATGCTTAAACTCGTGCTCATTGAAAATAAATACGGTGTCTTTAAAAGTTTGAAAACTAGTGTGTCCACTGTATGTCATTTATTTACCCCCTTAAATATTGCATTAATATCTTCTGCTGTAATCTTTAGTACTACCTCATTAAAGCTATGATTGTATTGAACCATAACACTAAGTTCTGCTTTTAATGAGGCATCAACAGGTTCTATCTTGAGTTTGATATCACTGTATGAGTAAATAAGACCATTGTCCTTAAGTCTTTTAAAGAGTACCTCTAGTGCTGAAGTATATACATTAGAACTTGTACCCTCTAGTTGTGCTGAGCTTAATTTAGAGTTACTTCTGTTGTTTTGATTCCATATTCTTATAAGTTCTTGTGTTGCTTTGTTTTTTATATAGTAATATGTAAATATCTCATCAATAGGGCGTCCTGCAAGGTCAAGACCTTCCTTAATAGCAAGTACTCCATCATATCCTGTCTCATTAAGAAGGGTATAAAAATTAATATTACTCTTTCTTAAGCAACCAATAAGCTCTGTATCTGTTATAATAGGTTCTGCCTTGATTCTTATTCCATAAGGATTTGTAGCATGAAACATGCTAGCTTGATATAGATACTGTGATATAAACTTAACATGTGTATTATCATATTCCTTACCACCCTCTTTAGTAGTAGTTTCCTTGTTATAAAATAGAATAAGATTATCTAGCTCAGAGGAAATCTTACTCTTAAGTGCGTTAGGCAAGTCTTTTGTTGTTTTGCTAAATACAATGAAATTATTTGGGTTTGCAAGAGAAATGATATCTGCTGTGTGTTTTTCTTCACAAGGATTTATAAGACATACAAATGGATGTAAGTTTACTAAAAGAT
>NZ_CP043691.1 GCF_014084025.1 Borrelia sp. A-FGy1 | reverse complement strand
GAAGGAATATATTGCTATAACTAAACCCATAGCAGAAGCAGTGTATAGAAAATATTCAAAACAAATTAGTAAATGAAACAAGTATCACTAAATCCTTTATTAGGTGAAAATACACAAATATTATGAAAAGAGCTTTTTATTTATTAAAGCAATAAGTAGTGAAATATGCTAAAATAAAGATATACAAATCTTTATAGATAAGTCATTATCAATATATTCACACTAATACTCCCCTTCACACAAAACCACTTAACAGGGAGTATTAATTTTTGTAAAATAGTCTCCCTAAAAAGTATGAACTGCTATTTCTAAAGCAAAGATTATAGAAATAGCTTCTTATATCTTCCCATGATAGCTTTTTAGGTTCTTTTATTAAAATCATATACATTACAAACTAAACCTATTGCTGGGGCTGTTTACAATAAATATTCTGAACTCTAAAAGAGTTTCCCTTTAACATTCTATTTTGATTGGTAGGCAAATCTTCTACTTAAATAGAACAGCAATTAATGTAGCTAGTATTGCTACATTAATTGTAATTAGTGTAGTAATCATCCAATTGATCTTGCTAAGTTTGCCATCTATTTCTATTTTTATAGCCTTTATTTCAGATAATCCATTATCTATTTTGCTATTAAGTTCAGATAATCCATTATCTATTTTACGTTCAAGTTCAGTCTTAACTATTTTCACTTCTGCACTCACATTATCTATTTTGCGTTCAAGTTCAAGTTTAGTGTTTTCAATTTTAAGTTCAATATGCTCAACATCTTTTTTAGTAATTTCTTCACTGATATATTTATTGACAATTTTAGAAGCAAAAGCCTTATTAAAGCCTTCATTAGAAGTAAACTCATTTAAGAGAATATCTTCTTTACTAGCCACTTGTTCTTGCATAAGTCACATCCTTATAGTAATTATATAATAAATGTTTAAAATCAAAACAAATCTATTTATTATAAAAAAATCTCCACCTAAATTTCACAGAAATTATAGGTAAAAAATTCTTTGTTATTTTTACTTAAAATTTATAAAAACAACATTCTTGTTCTAAAAAGCATAAAGCCCCTTTCGGGACTTTATAGCTTAGCTAATTATAATTTAAAAAAGTAATAAAGAAGTTTCAGATATTTACGCGTAGTAAATAATGAATACTAATTTGTACTTATTTTATACTACATATTATGCATATACATTAGAAAAAAACAAGTCAAATAAAAAAAACTTCTCTTAAGAGAAGCCTTTTCTTTTTCCGTGAAATAGGTTATAGCTCTAGGAACACATGAAACGAAAACTATAACCCAAGCTCATTATATACATTTTTTTTCTAAAAAGCAAATTTTTTATTCTTTTTTTTAAAAAAAATATGAACACTTTTGCTAAGGATAATCTTTTTTTTAAAATTTTTTATAAAAGTTTATAAAAATTTATAAAAAATAAACTACTAAAAATAAAGAATGAAAAATATCAAAAAATAAAATAAAATTTTATATACCTTCAGCTAAGAAATTAGCTCATTTTATAGTGAATTGCTATTTCTATATTCTTTGATTTATCAATATCAGTTCACTTTATTAGCAAATTGATCTCCACCCAAATTTCACAGAAATTACAGTTAAAAAACTTTTTTTATTTTTAGTTAAAACCTATTTACATTTTTAACAATTTATGTCTTAATAAATACTGTTAAGATATAAAGACTTAACAAACCGTGAAATTTATATATCAAGGAATTAGATTAGAGAACCATGATAGAAAATGTCAATCAAAAAAAATACCACTGCTTAACCACTGAGTGTAGCAGCACAAAACAAACAAATCTTGTTATTTTAGTATCAACGCTTGATTTTGTAAATAATAAGCATAAACAATATACACAAAAATATTTATATTATTGTTTTACTCTTAATCAAAAAAGATTTAGAAAAAAGATAGTTTCACAAGAAACTTTTAGAAAATACTTATATACACTTGAAAAATTAAAAATAACTGACAATTATTGTCATAGAAAAGGAAAACAAAAGGGAAGTGAGATTAGATACACCTTACTTCATGATAAAAAAGAATGTAATAGATTAATTAATAATCATTTTATGGAAGAAAAAGAGAAAAGCTTTTCCATAAAATTTAAAGCTTATTGGGAAAAAAAACAAAATAAAAGTGAAAATCAAAATAAAAAGATTTTAACAAAAAATACCTATGATAAATACCAGTGCAATAATAATAATAAAAATAATAACATAAAGAATATAGAAAAAAGAGAAAATCACTCTTTAATAAAAACTTCAAAAGAATCTTTTAAGAAAGACAAAAAAAATAAAAAGAACAAAACAAGACACGAAAAATATGCTAATAAATGTGAATTTAAATCTACTAATATTTTAAGCCTCATATCCAAACTAGATACCAACGAAAGTAACAAGATAAATCACTTAAAAAACTACAAACGAATTGAATTAGAATGCAAGAATACACTTACAAATGAGCTTGAAGCAATAGTGTTCCCTATTATAAAGAACAACTATAAAAATCCATACTATTTGTATAAATTTAATGAGTACGGCTTTTTTAATAGAATAGTAGAGTATTTTAATGGTGATAAGAGTAAATTTGAGGTTAAAGACGGGGTTATTTATAAGAAGAACATGTACATAACTAAAGATTTTAATAGGAAACGAAAAGATTCATTACAAAAAATGATAGAAAATGTAAAACAAGAACTTATAAAGAAACACTACAAACAAGAGGATTTAGACATAGAATTTACCAAGCTATTTGACAAGTATAAAACTAAACCTCATTTCATTTTAGAGCACAATAAGTACAAAGATTTGTCAAGATTTATAAATTATGTTAAAAATAAATACTATAAAGTAGAGACAAGTGAAGAAACAGAAGCAAATAATAGAAGTGCATTATTTAGCATAATATTAGATAGAGCAACTTTAAAATATCCTAGTATAGAGGTGCAGGAAATAGGATTTAAAGTAAGAAATTATATGAGGACTATAGAAAATATTGAATGGGCATTGATTAAAGACAACACATATCTTTATGATTTTATGGATAGACTAAAAAATGAGGAGTATATGAGTAGTAATAATGAGATAAACACGCTAAAAGTATCAAATAGCATCCCTTGATATCTTTTTATTATTTTAAGTAAAATTTAGAGGCAGACATATATTTATTAGTGATAAATCTTTAAAATAGGAGGATATAAAGATTGGAAGCTAAAGAAGTACCTAAAATAATATCAGTAGCAAGCATTAAGGGTGGTGTTGGTAAAAGCACAACTTGTTTAATTCTAGCTAAACTATTAGCACAAAAACATAAAGTCTTACTCATTGACATGGATACACAAGCTTCTATTACTAGTTATTACAATAAACAACTTAAAGAACATAATGTTAATGTTGCTAGCATTAACGTGTATAAAATATTAAAGGATGAAATACGTATTGATAATGCTATTGTTAGTGTAGAGGGAAACATTGATATAATTCCTAGCTATTACACATTGCAAGATTTTGTAGAAGATTGTTGGGATAGCAACACTATAACATTTCAGGAAGCAAAATTTTTTCTAAAAGATGCAATGCAAGGATTAACAAGAGTATATGATTATATTTTAATTGATAATCCACCTTCACTAGATATTTTTTTAGTAAATTCTCTTTTTATTAGTGATTATGTAATTGTGCCTGTTGTATGTGAATTATGGACAGTTGAGAGTCTAGAACTTATTTATGATAAAGTTTATGATAGATTGAAATTAGTAATTCCTATATATACAATAGCAACTAAATTTAGAAAAAGAAGTACTTATGAGCGTCTATATAATGAACTTGATAAGAGAAGTAATCTCTTAGGATTTGTGTCAGAACGTGAGAGTTTAAATAGAAGTATCTTTTCTAAGATTGACTTTGATATGACATGTGATTATGTAAGTGAATATCAAACAATTTGGAATAATTTTATATCTAAATCAAGAATCATGGCTTGATTAAAATGAAAGTATTCGATTTTTATGAATCATAAAATATTTAAAGATTTAGCTATGCGTAAGATTTAAGTTTAATGGCTTGGCTCGATATCTATTTACTATTTAAATTGAGATTTATTTGTTAGTAAATTTAACAAAAATAAAGGAGGAGTAAAATATGGCAAAATTAGTGCCCAGTCTTAATTCAAGACTAATAAATAAAGAATGGAAAGAAGAAAAGGAAGTACAAAGACAAAGATATTTAGAACTTATGGAGAAACTTGAAACATTAGTTGCTAAAGATGTAAGAACAAAGATTGAAATGACTAAAACAGTATTTGAAATATTTGAGGATAAATTATATATATTGGGAGGATTTGGTAATTTTACAGCATTTATTAAAAAATGTGGATTATCAACAACAAGTATTTATAGTTATATTAAAATTGGTAGAGCATTAAAAGAAGGGTATATAACAGAACAAGATATTATAAAAAGAGGGATTAATAGTGTTAGAGTTGCATTAGAACAGGGGAATATTGAAACCTTAAAAGAAGATAAAAAGACAGATAAAGTAATCCCTTTAAGAATATTAATACCATCTGACAATGCATATAAATATTTTAAATCAAATACTAAGTTTGCATCATATACTTTATCCAGAATCTATAATGAGCAAAGACAATTATTGGATAGTTTTCTTTTTGATTTTAACGAAGAAAAAAGAAGAAAAAGAAGAGTTAATTTAGAAGATGTTATTGAAGCAGAAGAAGAGCAAAAGTTAGTAGAAGATGTAAATCAAAAATCAGATTAAGTTACTACTATCATAGTAGTAACTCATATTAGAGATTTCCTTTTTATCTTTCTTATAGGAAATCTCTTTTTTATATATTTTAAAAAAAAGTAACAAAAAAAACAATAATAATAAAGTAAATAACAGAAGTAATAATTTTAGCAAAAAAAGTAAAATTGATTAAAATTTTAAAAAATATGTAATAATTTATTGACAAATAAAATGTATTTTTATACAATTTATTTAGATAATGTAAAATTTAATTAGGTGGAGTTTAGCTGATTAGCACCCAAAAAGGTATGAAGGAGACATAATATGAATGAATCAATAAATAATAACTACTCTAGTATGGAGAAAGAGGTAAGCAAGCCAGATGCAGTAAGAGAGCTTGAACTTCTTAGTGAACTTCGTAGGCTTAAAGCATGCTTAAAGCCAATAGCTAAGAATGGGAGATGCAATATTGGCAAGGACAGGGGATATGATTATTTTCATATGGATGATATTTTAGAAACAATTAATACTGTTATTGATGAACATGATATTAATGTTGCAATATGGCAAGAGATAAAATATGAAATTATTGGAAGCGTTAAGATTAATTATATTGAAACTGTATTTGTACACACAAAAAATGGATACAAGCACATAATCAAGACGGATCTTAATATGGGTGAGACTCTTGAAGTTTACAAGCTTGATATGCAGTTTAGAAGTGAGTATGCAAATTTAACTAAGACAGAGAGAAGACAGGCAAATAATACAATACAACAAGTTTTAGGGGCATCATTTACTTATTTTTGCAGATATGTTTTAGTCAAGTTTTTCGGCATTATAGGACTAGTAGAAGATAATGATTGCAATTTTGATGGCAAACACACAAGTAAGATTGTTTCAAGACAACAAGCAGTAGGGCAGACACAGGCCAAAAGCTTTGCTGTTAGTAATAATTTTAGTAACAATAATAGCAATAACAATGATGATAGCTATAGTAGTGGTTATCAAAAGAGAAATTTAGATACACCAGAAGAGAGAAAAAAGCTATATAGTGCCCTAGATAAGCTAGCAGAAAAAGATATAGCTAGTAAGATTAAGTTTTATGTGTCACGTAGGCTTATTAGTGTAAGTGCAGGGTGGTTTTATGGTAAGGGGTTTAAGGATAAAATGCAAGATAGAATAAATAGTTTTTCTAAATTAGAGCACAAATTCAAAGATAGGATAGAAGAGATGAAAAGGGCAAAAGAACAGGATAGGATTCTTGAAAAGAAAGCAATTGAGTTTACTAAGAATGTCAATAGATATGCAAATGATAATATAGAGCATAGAGATAGTAATTTGCATAAATACTCTAATATTGAAATTACTAATAGGATTGGTAGTAATTCTTGGAATGTGGCGGAGTAGATGTTTATGTTGGTTAAATTACTAAAAGGGATAGATGATACATATAAGCTTAAAAGAGTTACTGTAAAGCATAAAAGACAAGTTAAGAGAGAAAGTGAAGAGCAATACAGGAGAGTGTAGGTATGCTCTTTATAAGAGGTTTAAAGGGAGGAGATAAATAATGAAAAGATTGCCTAGGGTTAAAAAAGGTGAATTTAGCAAATACAGCAGAGATAGAAGCTTTGATGAGCAGAGAAGGAATCAGACTAGACTAGGTGCTAGTGAGATGGAAGTATCCTTTTAGGACATGATGATTATATAAAAGTTATTGCACAAAAGACGGGGCTTGTTAAATTTAAAACAACAGAACAGATGGAGAAGGATAAGATAATGGAAGGGTTATCCTTTACTCTTTATGAAAGACAATATGGAGATGAGATTAGTAAGATTTATCCTAATAAATATAAGAATGGTATTGATGGATATAATTATTTCAAACAATACAAGGGTAGTCAGGCACCTATTGGCTCTACAATAGATGGTTGGATTTTAAGAAGAGATGGGACTATAGAGCTTTTAGAGCTTAAATATAGTGAGAATAAAAAGTATCTAGCTTGCATAAAAGATTTTAATCAATATGTCAATCCACTTAGATATAAATACTTTCTTGCTATTTATGCACAAGCACAAGCACAGATTGAAAACACAGGGGTTAATACATGTAATTTGTACTTTACTATGAGTGATGGTAATAAACGATGTGTTGTAAAACGAAATCAGGCATTCATTGATTATATGTTTAATATAGCTTATGAATTTTTAAATGAATTCTCGCTTTACAAGGAAATAGTAAGTAATATTATTGCAAATAAGAATGAGGATGAATATATGGACTCTTTGAAAGAAGAATTAGAGAGTAGACAGACTAAGTTATACAAGAAACTGGTAAATTCTAGTTATTGTTATAAAAAAGCATTGCTTTCCTACTTTCCTAGAAAACAGGTTGTTATAAGTGAGGAGGAAGCTTATGTGTTAGAAGATTTACTTATTCAGATTGACACCCTAGAAAAGGATGCACAACAAATAATGGATACTGTTGTTCGTGAGAAAAAAGAGAAGGCTAAGATATTACAAAGCCTGATACATGACCAATTTCCATTTATTGATGACTCTGGTATGTACCAATCAGGAGATATTCTTTTCACATTTACTACAAACCGGTATACTAACATACTAGACAGGCTTAATATCATAGGGATTCATCCTTCAGTTAGAACAGGGAATAACAAGAGTAACGAATATGATTATCTTTTATCGCAAGAGAGGTTAGATTCAGTTAATGTCCACATTAATGAGACTAAGTTAGGTTTGTTTGGCTTATTAGAAGAAAAGGGATATCCTTGCTCAAGAGTTGTTAGAGGTTTTACTGAGTATAGAGAAACATTAGATGGTAAAGATAATGCAAAAGACATTGATTGCTATACTTATAAACAAGAAACTTATAAGTGTAATCATAATTCTTATGGTTGTAATAATATGAAATTTTTATCAAGTATTGATAATGATAATCATGATAATGCAGGAGAAGATGATATTAATAGGAGAAGAATAGAGCAGATTAAGACACAAATTAAAGCTCATATTAAAGAGAAAGTTAATGATAAAAATTTTAATTTTAGTAGCAATGATTTATATGAACTTGCAGAACAGTACAGAATAAATAAATCTTATTATGATTATCTTGAAGTTGAGGATTTATATTTGATACTAAAACACTTTCCTTTACTTCCTAATAGGAAAGATGATTGGGATGATGATATTAACAAATATGTTGCCCTTTATTTGCAGGTAAAAGATAAATATGCAGAAGGTATTAAGTGTTTTAGAGAAAGAGAACTTGAGAAGCAGAAAGAGCAGTTTAATGAGCATGGGATGGCTGGGAGATTTACTAAAGATAGGAGATATGTTACTTATTTTACGGAAGGCAAGAAAAGAATGCCCACAAATTGTGAGGATTAATTTTTTAAGTGTTGCTAAGTTGCTAATAACAACATAGTATAGATAGAAGAAATTAGTTTTTATAAAGATAAAACATGCCTAGAGCGTATTTTATCTTTATTTTTAGTCTGTAAAGCAAGACTTAATAATATTTAATTCTAGTAAAGTGAATTTGCTTTTCTTTATTACTACTTATAAGAAGCAGATAGGCATTAGCTAATGCGTCAAGGGCATCGTCACAAGTTTTACCATCACCTTTGTAAGCATAAATATCATTAATAACAGATTTATCAATATCTTTAGGGAATTCTAGTAATTTGCTGTTAAATATGGGGATTAAAGAACAGATACGATTAAATTTATTTGAAATAGGTTTAACAGGATCGATTCTAAAAAAAGAGTCGCATTGACTACGTAGATTTAGTAAAGTTTGTGTTAGTCTTCCCATACCCTTAACGCTATCTCTATCTTCTACAAAAAGAATTTTTACATTAAACCCTTCAATAATTGTCTTAATCCTATAAAGGATATCTTCATCGTAAACAGGGCGTTTATCTTGATAAATGTATGTATAAAGCTTATTTTTATATTTCTCTAGTATGCAAATAGCAGTATTATCGCCCCCAATAGTAAAAGCAGGGTCAATGTAACACACAGGAGCACTAAATTTATAATCAGAAGTAAATTCTATTTGGTGAAAAATGGACTCATGACTTGCAACCCATTTGCCTAGTAGCACTCTAGCTTTGTATGTAGGTAGATGTTCATATGTAATTTCTTGTTCACGAATGAAATCGCTTGCTATTTTATTATTATCATAGGTAGTAAAATTATATGTCTTATAAATGCTTGTTTTATCAATATAATCAGTCTTAAAGAAATGTGTAGGGAAGTCAGGATTTGTATCAAAGATAGCAATTCTTTTGCCTATCCTTAGTCTTTTTAAAGCTTCTTGAATAACTTCTTGACTAAGAGTTGTAGCTTCATTGACAAACATTAATGCACTGTTACATCCCCTAAGACGTTTAAAATCGCTAGTCTTATCACCACCATAAAGGTTAACTCTAAGTGAATCTATTAAAATAAAAGAAGTGTTTTGTTTTTTCTTTTCATAAGAAATGCCAAGTATATCACATATATTTTCTATCTCTCCTAAGATATTAACTTCTATTGAGTTTTGTGAATTGCCCATAATAAAATTATTTACATTTTTTGTGTAAGAATCTCTGTGTTTTAATAAATTTTTGATAAAAAGATAACATGCAAGAAATGTCTTACCACTAGCAATCCCACCATTTAATATAATTTTGCTTATATCACCTTTCTTAATTGACTCTAGTACTTCCTTTTGTTTGGGAAGTAGATTATTAGATTCAAATGAGTCAAAATCAATATTTAGC
Organism: Borrelia sp. A-FGy1; assembly: GCF_014084025.1. Taxonomy (NCBI): domain Bacteria; kingdom Pseudomonadati; phylum Spirochaetota; class Spirochaetia; order Spirochaetales; family Borreliaceae; genus Borrelia; species Candidatus Borrelia mahuryensis. The sequence goes on along the minus strand of NZ_CP043691.1, from coordinate 1,663 downwards.
CTTGCACTACTAGCAGGAATATATTTAAATATTCTTTTGTATTTACTTGCCGTTTTATAGGGAAATAAATATAAGAGCTTTTCTAGTTTAGAATTCATAATGTAGTAATTATAACAATAGTTTATAAATTATCGTTATAAAGGTATGTTTTAACAATTTGCTTAAATTCCTTATCATTAAGTGTTGAGGTATAATATTGCTTTTCAATTTTAAGTCTTTTTAAAAGAATTTTTTCTTTAAAGGTTAGCTTATGTCTTTTAATCTCTTCTTTAAGCTGCAAGCTCTCTGTTATAAGTCTATTGCGTTCTTCTACACTATGATAAGCGTTGTGCAAGGCATGCTCTATACGGGCAAGGTCAGAACATAAAGCATTATATACCTGCTCTTTTATAACAATTTCGGTGTGCTTATTATTGAAAAATAGATTACTTATAAGTTTAGCAACCTCTACTTTTAGGGTATCAACACTAGCAAGTTTTTGTAAAGCAGTAATAGAAGTAATTTTGCTTAAGTATTCAATACCTTCATCCCCATTCCCACTACATAAAATATTATCAATATTACTTGAATTAAGTATTCTGCCACCAGTGGTAGTATACTTAGAATTAACATTATTTAAAATAGTTTTTTGTGTTTGTCTGTAAGAACTAAGGCATTTATTCATAGCTTTACTTGCACTAGAATAGCTGACACCCTCTATGCGTGCGATATCACTAACGTTAACCTCACCTTCAATAAAAGGTTTATAATATTTCACATATTTCCCCTTATAAATCTTGCTCTTCATAAATCCTAAGTTAAAATCTTAACATAATTTTAGTTAAAATATGAGATTAATTGATACTTAAGGCAATTGAAATGCATACTGGGCATTAATACTTAAATATGAGAATACTCTTTTTGATATATTACGAGATTTAATGCCTAGACTAGCCATATCTCTACTGTCATATAAGATTTTCTTTTTACATTTTGCTATATGATGCACAGTATCAAGGGAATTGATATAGACTTCGTAAATGCTAAATTCATTATTCCCTATAGGGGTTAATACACGTTCATAGCGACATCTTGGTCTAATAAAACCGAAATATTCTAGAATAAGACATGGAGATTTAGGAAGTGAACTTTTATCTAGAAAACCCTTCTTTAGGAAAAGAAAATAATATTTATTAATATCTTCTGCTGTAAAGTCAATTTCACCAGTAAAGTAATTGATGTAAAAGAGTAGTGATAAATAATAGCCACCCAATCTTCTTATATTAGTATCTAGAATAGTGTTATGTTGTTTTATCTTTGTTATTTCCTTCACCATATTCTTATTTAGGGATTTGATTTTATTTTTATTTTCTATTTTTTTTAACTAAATTTTCAAATTCTTTAGGCCTACGAATATATTCTTTTCTAGCCTCATATTTATTAGCAAGCCTAGATAAACTTTTTCTTACAAACAAGACTAGTAAAGACAGAGCAAAAAAAACAGATAAAAAACTTAAGAGTAAACTTATAAAACTTAATAAAGTTGCCATATATAATTCTAACTTACATAATTATACCATTTTTTGTTAATCAATAAGTTTAAATAGTCTATATTTTATATTTTAAGGGATAAGGCTACTATCTAGCAAAAGAAGGTTTTTCATTAATCATGAATTCATAATCC
>NZ_CP043690.1 GCF_014084025.1 Borrelia sp. A-FGy1 | reverse complement strand
GGCTACTAAGTAAAAAAATATTCTACTTATTTAGTTAAGTATTGTCTAAAACTTTATTTTTGCTCTACAAGTTATTGTCTTAGATCTACTGGAAAAAGTCACTGGAAAAAGCCTCAGAGATACCATTAAAAAGTATATTTAAAATCAAACTAAATCTATTTATTTGCTAAATAAGTCTCCAACTAAACTTCATAGAAACTATATGTAAAAATTCTTTGTTATTTTTAGTTAAATTCACTCTTACATCATAAATTTCATATTTTACCTAAAATTTTTAACTTGTACAAAATCTAATCCTTTCAACTCAATAATCAATAGAATGCATTATAAAATTAGATTACAATTACATTTGTATAACTTCTACTTACCACTTCAATAAAAATGCAATATTATACTATTTTAAATAAGCTTTAAACCCTATTTGGCAACTGAAGTTAATAATTTAAGCTCCTCAAATTTTAAAGCATTAGATCAAAATTGTCCATGTTTAAGTTTATTTAATCTTATAGTAAAATAAACTAGTAATATCTAAAAGCTGAATATATATTTGGCCATACAGATTTCATGAATTAGGGATTATAACGTATTCCTTTCCTCCATGCTTGAGTAGCTATAATGATATAAAAAGAAGTTGAATATTTAAATTACCTCTATCTATTAGACACCTAAAAATCTAAAATCTCAATATAGTTAATAAGTATTTTTATTAAGAAGTTTCCTCTTTAATTAATTATTAATATTATATTTAAAACTAAAACTATATTTTTAAAACTATCTCTACATTTAAAACGAATTAATAAATATTAAAAGCCCATCCACTACTCAACTTAAATTCAAGTTTAATGCTTGAAAAGATATTATAAAATTTTCATCTCTATATCCTTAAAACACTCAAAGTCTGCCTGCAAACATTATTTATGTCCTTAATAACTGATTAAATTTTGCTATTTTTGACTAGTATTAAGAATACAAATATGAATGAGTTCATGAATGACTTCTATTTTTAATAGATAATATGCAAAGGTTTTATAAATTAGATTGTACGAAATAATACTTCCATTAAATTAAAACACTTATCTCCCCTCCCCCTTGATATTTTGTTAAATAGAGGATAAAAATTAATATTTTTGTTCTCAACAGATTAATTAAATTTAAATAATAAATTAGATTTGCCTTTAATGTAATCTCACAAGGATTTATAGAGTGAAATTTTGATGATTGATATCTTATACTACCACTCTACCACTACCCTCACATAAAAAGATCACGATTATCAATCTTAAATACCTTTAACCTTTAACTACTTGATAAGCCCTTGATCTTAATTGAAGGTACTATCAAATTTATATAGATTTTCTATAGATTCATTTCACTTCCTAGTAAATGATTTACTAACTCACATAAAAATATCACAAAAGTATGCATATGATTCCTTAAGTATTTAGCTATTTCTTTAATAGCTTTATAGATATAAAAATCAAGGGAGCTAAGGATTTCTTATTCAAAGAAAGAAAAAAACTTTAGCTAAAAGATTCTTATATTTTTATGTGTCTCAAAATTCTTCTTTTTGTAATCTTCACTATTACCCCCCCCCTTTAATTCAATACAAATTATGATTTCTCTAAATATCTTATCTTGTGTTTAGCATGTAGATTTTATTCAACCCAAAATTGATTCTGTCTCACATGTTGAAAATCCTAAAGCTCATATGTTATATAAATTGCTTGTTACATTTATTTAGCAATTTAAATATATCTTAAAATAAACATAAATAAATATCAAATTTATCAATTAAAAACTATTCTTTTTTAATCATAAGTAATTTTAGTATCTATAATATAATTTATCCTACTAAGCTTAAAACTTTATGCATTTAATTTCTAGTTTTAAATTATTTTAAGTCTAAGTATAAAATTCTCATTTACAATAATGCCATTAATATAAAATCCAGAAAACTAATTCTGAAATTAATATCATTAAAATTAAGATCAAGAACAAAAAATCAAATTCTTCACAACGCACAAAAACAATATACAAAATGAATATAAATATTTTGACATTATTTGCAATAGACACCTAATCTATTGATTTGTTTATTAAACCTTCTAATCAAAAATCTTTTAGTAACACAAATTTTTGATTTAATCAAATTAAATTTTCACTTCTAAAAAGCAAATTTTTTACTTTACTAAATCTAAAATTGATTTTCACATGTAATAAAAATATTGCATCATTACTAAAACATCCATTATACTATTCAATTACACAATAAAATACAATAAGTACAAATAAAATCTCATTAACATCATAAAGACAATGTTATCTTAAAAATCATTAATCTGAGATCTATTGTCCTGATAAACCTCTATAATCCCAACCTATAATACCAACTAGTTATTCATTTTTATAAAATAAAAATTTTATTATAATACTCTATCTTTTCTATATCTCTGTTCCAATATACAAATACCTAAAAGAAAAGTTTTTGTATAAACAGACTTATACACTTTTAATAAGTAATAAAAATTTTCATATATTAAGATTTTATTCCTGTTTATTAAAATGTCAATACCATCTTTCCACAAATATTCAATAAAATCACTATAAATACTATCCTGCAGCTTTTGCAAAGTCTAAATATTAAGCTCCCAATAGAAAGTTAATCATTAGCACCTAAATTGTCATCTAAAGACTTAGTTGTATGTTTCTTAAATACATACAATATAATTAACCCAATCAAACCCATAGCTTATCAAAACTTAAGAAAAGCTCATATAAACTTTAACTATAAGTTAAGTAAGCCAAAAGTAAAATTTGCGCTTTTTAAACTAATATAAGAATATAAAAAGCACCATTGACTGCAACTTCTAAAAATATAAATGTCCTCCTAAAAACTCAAAAGAATTTATCTTAACGCTAGAATCTAAAATATTTGAAATATATTGTTTTTTTAAAAAAATTAAATTTAATCATGTTAAAGGTGTATCATTTTTATTAAATCAAATTTATTTTAGGCAACTCTTATTTTTACCTTATATGCCTCTCTTCCTTGACTTAACAAGAAAGAGCTCATGAGTAGAAATATCTATTCATGAACTCTTATGAGAAGAATGTAGAATAAAACATAACAAGCCAATAAACATAATTGCTTACTGCTTATTTTATTTAAATACTTTTAGGGTCGCATTGAATTTCTTTTTATTAGTTATTACAATTAACATTACTACCAAAAGAATATCATAGCTAAACTTAATTAACAACACAAAAATAAATATAATAAACACCCATATGCAAAATTAAAATAAACTCAACAAATTTTATAATACATAACCAAAGCAAACCTTATAGTCATTATGCATATAAAAAGAATAGAATTATCAACCCCTTTTACTACTTAAAAAACACTCCTTATTTTAAAAACTTGAAATATTTTATCCCCTTACCTAAGTAAGTATAGCACAATATCTAAAATATTAAAGTTTTAAAGTAATAATTTAATTCTTATAAGTTGGTTAACACACTATTTTAAAACCATTTGCCTAAATATTACCAAAGTTATTAGTATTTAATTTACTTTACTCTTCTTGTGATTATTTAGTTACTATCTATACCAGTTATCAATGTTATAATAACTACTTGTTTGACCTTTAAAATCATCTAAAGTTATTACTGTAGTCTTCTAAATACCTTTTTATTATCTTAAAACCATCTTTCTAATAATATCAGCATATTTTTCAGTATAACTTTCTATTGGTAATATATGTAATAAAATCATTCCTAACTTTCTCTTTCTGTATAACCTATAAAAGATTATTAATTTTAAATTAATCTCTAAACCTTATTTAATAAAATTAAAACTCACCTTTTAGATATCATTTTAATCTATCTCTTAAGATATTCTATTTATTGCCTTGCTTAAATCTGAATTTCAGCTCTCATCATTAAATAAACTTTCACTTTTATTTTCACTACTATTAATTCCTTTCTTAGTAAATTCTTTATTTATATTGCTTATAGCTCAATAATAATAAAACACTAAAATGTACTTCATTCTTCTAATCATTAACATTCAGTATTTAAAAATTTAAATAAAAAATATGACTAAATAAATGTATTTTAATATCAAATAAAGATAAATTTATAAAAAAGAATCATTTTACAGAATATTCTCTATTAATTTAAATAAAACTGTTACAAGCTATAATAGACTCTTGACAAAAAATTATTAATAAATTAAATAATAACAAATAATAAAGGAATTCCTTTAATAACTCCAGACATTGCTCTCCTTTTCTATAAACTTATTCAAATCTTAGCTATCTTATTAAATTCAACTAAAAATCATATTTTTTTAAGAAATTGGAAATTTCAGCTACATATTCTGTATCATCATGAGCTATTAAAATAATCTTAATCTTATCTTTTTGTTTAAGTTTATCAACAAACTCACCTTTAAGATAAACAATAAAAGTATTATCTACCTCTATTGGAAAGCTAATCCCTAAAAGGTTTTTATTATGCTCAACAGAGCCTATATGAAAATCCTTAATAAGTCCAAGCTGCACACTAGGTTCTGTTATATCAAAAATTGACATATCTGCCTCTAACCCATCAAAAATAACATTTTTAAAGTTAAGCATTCTCTTCTCTCCAGATATTTTAAACTCAAAATGATAAGAAGGATAAGACTTATTTATATTATTTTTATAATTATATTCTAAATCTGAAATCTTATCTTTACCCTCTTTATTAAAAAAATGCTTTTTAAAAGAAACACTTCTTATGCTATTGCCATAGTTAAACCTTTCTTCATATGTTTTATAACAAAAATAACTATTACAAGATTCAAAAACACCTGCGGATACCGAAGATTTATTTGAAACATAAAGCAATAACATACTAAAAATTATTAAAATAAATCTCATAAAAATACCTCACTAACCAACATTAGTAGAAAATCGATTAATATTTACAAGTTCAACAGATTCGATAAAACTAATCAAATTTCTTGTACTAACCTTAAAATCATAATTTTTTTCAAGACCACTTTCTTTATTAACAGTAACAAAGAAAAAATACAAATCTTTTTCACCAGTATTATTTGCTAATTCTTTCCAAGTCCCCACACAATTAGCAAAATCAATATCAACGCTTGCTCCCCATAGTTTATCAAGTTTATACACTGTCTTGTCATTGTCAGATAAAATACAAATACTGCTTCCAGCCAAATTTATATCCCTTACCAAAAGGCCATTTTCGCCTTCAAACTGTGTTTCTATCTTAGCATGTCCACTATAAAGGTCATATTTCAATGAAAAAGAATTATAGCCGTTAATTAAATTTAAATTAATTGATCCATAACTACTATTGCTATAATATTCAAATACAACTCTATCTGATTCTTTATATGAATTTTTGCAAGATATAAATAAGCTTAACACAAATAACAAGATCAAAAAAATATTTTCTACTCTCATAAATTAAGTACCTCCTAGTATGTCAATACTTTTTAACTTTAATATTATTTTGAATAACACTATCAATTTTTCGCATAGCAAGCTCTACTGATGCTCTAATTGACATATGTATTACTTGCATCAAAGCCTTATCTGCAGATAAAGTTGACTTTAAAATCTCAAGTATCTCGCTTAAAATCTTAGCTTTTTCCAAATCTTCTGTTTCTCTAATTTCTTCCTCAACTTCCTCTATAAGCTCAAATTCATTATAAGTATGACTTAATCCTTGTCTAATTCTTCTTTCAATATCATCCATAGTATGAAAATTCATCTTAATCCAATAAAATAAGTCTAATATGTTATCTGTAATTTGAATTATAAACAAATAATCAATTTCTTGAGCCAATTTATCTCTTAAAAATAAAAGATATTTATTTAGCCTAGAAGTAATAGCGACAACAATCTCAACCTTCTCCTTTATTCTATCAGCTTCATATTTAACATCATTTAAAGAATGAGTATCATAAATCTTATCTAATTTGGTAACAATAGTCGATACAATACCCAAAGCTACTTGTTCTAACTTCTTAGCTATATTAACAGCATCTCTAATACTTAAATAAGTAGAACTTTCTTCTTTATCTATCATACACATCTTTTATAGAATTTAATAAAATAAATCTTTACTTTACAATAATAAACTATTATATAATTTAAGTTTTTAACCAAACAAACATTATACACTTATTATATTATCTATCCCTGAAAATTACTAGACCAAAATACTTTAAACTCTTTAATTAAGCTTTATTCTAAAATATTAGATCTAATATATCATTAAATATCTTATCCTAGAAGTAAAATCTAAAACTTTACGGCACAAAAAGATAAAAACAAAACATTAACTACTTTAAAATCTACTCTTAAATCACAAACTACTTATACCTTTTACTTAAATTTTGCTTAAACTATTATTTTATTATTTTATTATTTAATTAGTTTAAAAGACTATCTCTCAAAATTACAAAAGGACTATCAGGCTTATCAGAAAACACTTCTATAAAATCTTGAAAAAGATCATCATTTGTTCTTTCTTTTTTATCTTCATTCTTCTTGCCATTCGCAGCATAATAAAGAGCATTATCAAAAACCTGCACTAATTCTTCAAAAAAGAACTTTATGACACTACTTCCAACATTTAAATCCAACTCCGACCCAGGACCAGTAATAAATTTAACTAAAGCCTCTACTTGAGTATCCGTTTTAATATCAATAACAGATTTGATCCCAGATTTAACAATATTTTCATCATCCTGACCTTTTTCAATTATTTCTTTCATTTCTGTGGAATTAGGGGCACTGCTTTTAATCAAGCTAAATACTTTATCTATAGAAGACTCTATTTGGTTCCTTTTGGAATAATCAGAATCATTTTCTTTTAGCCATCTAAATAATTCTTCATATCTAGATTTAACTGAACTATTTCCATTCCCATAAAGAACGTTACTAGAATTTCCTAACATTTCCTTTAAAGAACTAATTTTTTTCTCTTTATTATTAATATCATTTAAATTCATGAAAGTACTTCTTTGCCCGTCTGTCAGTAAACTAGCTACATTATCAATATCCTTAATGCCCCCACATAATTTACAACTAAATATGAAAACAATTAAAAATATAAATAAAACAATAACATATTTCATTTTCCTCTCCTTCAAACATTTACTTTATTTAGTAATAACCTTAATTATATAGCAATACTTATACATATAATACTTATAAATAAAATTAAATTTAACCTCAAATAATTGTAGCAAGAAGTAGTATTAAACTCTTATAATGAATTTAATACTATTTTTTGCTACTATATATTTTATTTAAATCTTTATTTCTTCTTATATTTTATATTTAACTTTTATTTTAATTTTTAATTTCTTGCTAAATTAGGAACATAATTTACTAATTTCTTTGAATATACCTTAATTATTTAAAATAATAAAATCAAAAAAGTTTGATTCTTATCTTTGCCATCAACAACAACATTAAAGATTTAATTAAATTTTCCTATTTGATCATCAATCTTAATTGCAATAGTAAAAGCAATTCTAACTTTAGAAATAGTACCTACTATCATTCAGAATATCCCCACACCACCACCAATAAAACTCTTAATGATCTGACTTCTAGGCAAATTCTTTACTAAACAAACCGTCTTTTTCATAAAGTTTTATTAAATCCTTTACTTTAAAATAATTAGAATTATTATTTCTTAGCGCCGGCCAAAGAATTTTTTCTCTATATTTTCCAGTTGAATACCCTCCCTGTCCTCCTTAAATTAACTTTAATAATATATTTAAAACATTTCCAAATCCTGAAGCTTTTATTTTCTTTTTTAATTTAAAATTATAAATGATACCCCTCTTGCTCATAAATATATTCCACCTGAATAATCATTTCTTATTAAATATCTGAAATATTCTCTTCAGCTATCTTGATTATTTTAGCTTTATATAAAGGATTATCTAAATGACCATACTAGATTTAATTTATATGATTACTTCCTTATAAATTAAAGGTTCTTATTTATTAAGACTAAAAAGTACTCATTAACAAAAACAACATACTTATGTATTTTATATTTTTCTTCTTCATAAATTCACAGGCAACAAAGACATGGCAAAAATAATAAACTAAAATACTTGAATTCCTTTGTCTTTAAATATAAAGCAACTATAAAATTAAAAGATAAATTTCTAGCCAACAAACCTTATAATATCTATCATTAATATGATATAAATTAAAATATTTATGTTTGTATTAATTTAAAAAGAGAGCTGATACAATCTTCTTACTACTCTTAAAATTTACTTAATTGATAATTCTTTTTTTGAAAAATTTCTTACATATTTTCCAATACCCTTATTTAGCATCGACAATTTTCACTAATTCTGATATTTTATTCTTGTTATTAGTCTCATTGCGCATTGCAATTACTTTAAGTTCGACTTTAACATTAGTTACCAAAGTACTTTTAGATTGCATACATTTTACTAATAGAACATTATTTTAAATAAAATTACTAGTTTATTTATTTTTACAAAGTTCAAACACATCTATTCTGTTCAAATACCTAGAATAAAATTCTAGTCAAGATCAATGTAATAAGCAATACTAAATATTTTGTAGAATAAGTGAGTGAATTTGGAACATTTAAATCATTCTTATTATCACCTCATTAAACTACCTAATTTTTCGTTTAAATCTTTTTATTAAATCAATACCAATGACTTAGTTTTGTATAAACTTTACCTCTAATTTTTAAGTTGGAAATAGTAAAATAGTATTTACTTGTTTAAAAAGAATTTGTCTTTCCCGAATTCTTCTATCCTAAATCAGATCTTTTTATTTATAAGAACTATTCTATAATTAACTATTGTTTTTTTAATATAGTCTAGTCATAGCCTATTTTTTCGATTCTATTATTTAATTTAACATTTTTGTTTTGGAGTTTTTATTCAACAATCTAAAAAATAATTCTTATTTTTAATAAAATTATAAATTTATCTTGCCTAATAATGAAAAACTTTCTATATAAATCATACCTGGCTTCACAAGATTCATTGATTATGTTAAATTTATCTAAATTTTCTTAAGACTGCATTAATATTTTGTAGAATGATTCTCATTAGTCTTAATTGCTAATAATCAAGCCTTAGGCCCTCTACTAATTCATACTTTATTGTAATAAATTTAGTTATAGAAACATCAATTTCAGAGATTTAACACTTCAAGCCCCTATGTTTCCGATCATTAACTTTATCTAGATAAGCTCCTCTATTGCTATTTGTAGTGATATTACCGTTATAACACAAAAACATATAACAATAAAGTACAAATAAAGCAAAACATGTTTTTCTCTTTTTCTATAAAAATAAGATTTAATTTATTAATTTAATAGTATAAATTTCCAGACTTAACAATATCATGATCTAATCTTGGAATACATCCTATATTAATCCAAACTTCATTAATGTATTTGATAACTGGTCTTTCTATTTTATTTTCGAATGGGTTAAATTTATTCGCTTCTACCGCAAATTTTTTCTCTAGATCAACTAGTACATCTAAATATTTTTCTAATCTCAAATTTATGTTTTATAAGTTTCTTTATTTTTCTCTTCTATTATCCTTGGAAAACCATTATGGTACTCTATTTTTCTAAAAGCTCTACTTTACTCATATTTGATGATATTAATTGATTTAATGGCTTCTCTGGGCTAGAAGAAATCTCTTATTTTGTTGACATCTCTTAATTTTAAGTCTAATGCTCATCAAATAATATTGGAATTGGCTATAAGACAAAAGTTACAATTAAAATTAAAATACAACATGATGTTCTTTAATTTTAATTGTAGCTTTTTATTTCTTTATTATCATTCAATAATAATTAATATTATCACTTAACTTATAATAAGTTTCTAATATAACTAAAAATTATTATCATAAAAAGTACACAAATATTAAAAATTGTTTAAAGGGCTAAATAAAGCTAAAAATAACAGAAGATATTTACTTATATTCTTTCTATTACTTCTAAGACTTTAATTTTAGTTATTAATTAAATAAATTCTCAATACTATCTAACTTTATTTTAATTTAATAATTATTTTTCACACAATATTCATTTATGTCAGATGTAGTAATATTAATAACTATGTCAACAATGTTTTCAAATCATGTCTTAAAATCTGAAAAATTACTTATCTTCGATCATTCCAATTCTGTATACTTTTTAAGATCATCCATTAATTTCTTTCTATTATCAATAAATGCATGACAATGCTGAATAAAACTTAGAAATTCTCTATTCTTTGCGCCCCCTAAGTTTTCCAAGATTTGACTTTTTTAATTACTTATCCAACAAATTATTAGTAATCCCTTAAAGGAAAAATAGAAAAATGAATCTGTCATAACCATTTTTATTTCTTCTACCTTAGAAATACTCCAAGTTAAAATGCTTTAATTGAATTGTCTAATTCTTTATTTAATTCTCTATTACAACATGAAATATATTTAATTGTAGATAAATCTGCGATTCTACAGTACTTATTTCTTTAGGAATTTCTACTTTATAGCTAATAAAAACCTCAAATGATCCTTGAGTCAATAGGCTATCATATATACCCTTAGATTTGAATGATTCAAATGAAAACAATCGGGGTATTTATATTTTTTAGATAACACCTGTTCTTTCTAACATTATTTATGATATTTTTTTGGCTACTATTATTGTTATCTATATCTACTTGAATAAAAAATAATAAAACTATAACTAATAATATAACGATATAATGTTAGAAAAAATAAAATGTCAATTTTTTCACTTTATTCTCTTTTTTGTTTTATTAATATCTAATCATAATAATATATATTATATATATTAATATTAATTATAAAAAAATCTAGTATTTTAAAAAATTAATATTATATTTTTAATTTGATAATAGAAAATCCTAACAAAAAAGGCCATAAAAATGGCCCTTAAGTTTATCTTTTAATTCTAATAATTCTAAATTACTTAACTAAGTCTCCAATTTCTACTGCCTTTGCTTTAACTTCTTTATTATATTTAGACCAATAGTATCCTTTAGCAGAAGATGAACTAACATTAGGAGTTGTATCAGAAATCTTTTCTAATTCTGTCTTAAGATTTGAAGGATTACTTTTAGCTGTTTCTGCTGCTCCTATTTGAGCTCTAAGAGCAGTTATTAATGTCTTTCTTGCATCAATAAATTCCTTCACTTTAATTTTAGCACTTTCCATTTTAGCCTTGTCGTTCTCAATTTTACTCAAGCTGCCTGTATCTCCCAAATACACTTCTAATACATTTTTAGTATCTTTACCAATAGACTTTAGCAGCTTCAAAACACCATTTGCAAATTTTATTTCATCTGTCTTACCAGAACTAATATTTAAGGCTACGATTGAATCATGTAATTTCCCAATAGTATTATTATCATAACCTAACCCAGAATAAATCATTTCCAGATCTGAACTAGTAACATCAGTTACCTCTGCAGGAATAGTTATCGCTTTCTTTGATCCTGATGTTGTAGCTTCATATCCTGCTTTTGCATCATCAATCTCTTTTTTATATTTACTTATTTCATTTTTTAATTCAGCAAGAGTAGCCGCATTTTCTCTTTTTGTAAGTTCTTTTGTTACTCCTGCTTCTATTTTTTTCTTAAATTCCTCCGTTTCTTTTGCACCTGTAACTGTTTTCTCTTCCTCTTTTTCTGAAACAGCTGTCTCCTGTTTACAAGCTAGAAAAGCTATAGCTAATATTAAAAAAAACATAATATTAATTTTTTTCACTCTATTCTCCTTTTTTGTTTTATTAATATCATTAGATATTAATATCTATTTATAATAATATATATTAATAATAATTACTAATTATAAAAAAATCTAGTATTTTAAAAAATTAATATTATATTTTTTTAATATTATATTTTTTTAATTTGATAATATAAAATCCTAATAAAAGAAAACAATATAAGTGTTTTTTAACTTGAAATTTCAAAGATTTACTATTTCTATTATTTTTAACTAACTACACTCCTAATTCTTTATGCTCTTACCTTAAAGTTCTGTATTTAATCCTATTTAATCCAGTCGTATCTGTTTTTTTAACTTTTATATTTTTTCAAAAGCAGTAATCTTTTTAGTATTTCTATTCAACGTTATTTTTAATTGTGAAGCATTATTCTATTTATCTTCAACCACCTTATTTGAGCCTCAAGAGTTTTATTAAACCTTTTATTATTCTATAAATGATTTTAAATCAGAAATAACCTGATTTACCCTTTATATCATGTATTCTTAAATCAAAATATTTTATTCTGTTTGAAATTTGTCAATTTATAATTTAAAATTATACCCAAGTTATCTTCTTTTATGCGGTTTTCTAAAACTGCCTTGTTAATCTTTCCCAAAAACTTTAACAAGCCTAGTATGCTATAACAAACTTCTTTTTATTACGTATTTAAGGAGCAGAAGTGAACTTTAAGCAAATCATTTAAATTTTTAATAAAATTATAGTTATAATTTAAAATTACAAAAATTGTATAATTATCGATCATCTGAACAAAATTAAGGCTACTCTTACACCGGACATTAAAAGGGAAACAAATGTTCTCAATCCACTAAGTATTGTTATATAAATATTTCTTATCCTTAACAATTTCATATATATATTCCTCAAATAATTTCCCTTTCTATTTTGAATATTAAATTTAAAATCTAGTCTCATATGAATTAGATCCTTTTCTTGTTCATATATCTCTTAGATTATATTAACTAAACTTTTATTCTTCTGTCTTTATTTTGGTGTTTCTACTAATTTCACAGCTATTTTGTTTACCAACTTATCAAAATCTTATTATGTTCTTAATTTTAATTCTTCTAGTACTCCTCTTCTTTATTATAAAACAGAAAACCTATAGACTAATCACTATAAAATACAATATTAACTTTTCATTTTAACTGCCCTTATTTTGTCTTTATTATTTATGTATTAATATAATTTCTTTATAATGCTAATCTTTTATAAGGTTATGTTCTAATTTTAGTAAAAGTTTAGTACTTTTAAAAATCAAATTCTAAGCATTAGATATAAAGATTTCATTTTTTCTTAAATTTTAAGTTTATTATTTTCTATAAATAGCATAAATTTTATTCTATTACTCTCCCATTGTCTTAAAGTACTAGTTATACCTTTTGACTTTACGTTTAGATAAATAAAGTGTACCAAGATAAAAGGTATACTAAAAAAGAAAAGATAACTATATATTCAATTTAAAGTTAATCATCCCTAATTCTTAACAAAATTTATTTGTTCTTTTACTGATGTTTGAAAATCATACTTTGATAAAAAATTATCAACTCTTAAAGTATATTCTTTATTATTATTAGCAATTAAAGTAAATTTTAAAATCTTTTGTTTTAATAAAGCTTTAAATAAAGCATTATTAAATGTAATCTTGAAAACATTTACTACTCGTACTGAATATTGCATCATATCATTAGTCTTAACATCATAATTTCCAATTTGGAAATAAGCCAAATTCGGAGATTCAAACGCTGGTTCAAGCATATGATGTTGTTTATATAGACTAGCTTCTATTCCATTAAAAATGACATTTTTAAAATTCATTAAAAAACCATTATCAACTATAACAAACTCCATGTGATAAAGGGGATAAGAATCTATCAGATTTCGCTTACCTATTTCATCTAATTCCTTAAAAATTTTAGAGTCTACATTTACATCTAATTTCTTAAAAAGAATACTCTTAATATTTCCAGAATCAAATTCTTTAAAATAAGATTTTCTCACAATAACACTATTTATTGTACCATTTGAATAATATTCACCCTTTTTTGAGCTATATGAAAAACCCATGACAAGCAGTCCAATAAAGATTAAACAAAAAAAGATAAATATTATTAATAAAATATATTTAATAATTACTAATAAAATATATCTAATAACTCTCATTTGTTCTCCTTCAAACTTTTTTCCAAAATCAATTCAGGAATTCTAGGAATCCTTTAACAGTCTTACCATACTCCTCAATAAGGTCAAAAAATTTTCTACCTTTTTCCATACTTAAGTTAAAAGAAATATCCCTTATAACACCTGTATCTCTCACTATACACTTAACATAAAATTTAATCCCCTCATTCTTTGCAAACTCTGATAGCTTCAAATATTCATCCCGAGAGCCAATTTCAACAAAAAAACCCGTCTTTTTTATTGAGTCATCAAAACTCAAAATATACTGATCTTCTTCAAATTTTAGCCCTATATTTGATTTAAGCAAAATCTCAGGCTCAATAGCAAAACCATTAAGGAAAACACCTAAAAGATTAAGAGGATTCTTGTCTGTTATAATATTAAAATCTAAATAAAATTTATTATTGGGATCTTTATAATCATAGTAATCATAAACAATAGCAACAGAGCCTAAATGATTTATTAAAGAAATCTTAAACTTAATTGCATCTGTATTGCTTTGATTTATAATTTCAATTTCTTCTGAGGGAGTAATAGAATATTTAATATAATATTTAATATCATATCCATATACAATTAAAATAAGTAAGAAAAAGATTAATAAAATAATAAATAATATAGCCAAACTTAGGCTTAAAAATATATTTCTCATTTTCTAAATGTAATACAAAAAAATTTTTATACGATTGTTTCTCAACACAAAATTTATCCTTAATATTTAATTCCAATATTTTTTAACTAAATTTAATCTGAATAAAACACAGATTTTTATCAAGATATTAATCAGCTATATATAATCAAAATTATTTAAACTAGCTCCTTAAATAACACTAGATAAAGGTAAAAATATTTAAAAACCCCCAATTACTTTACACAATCTTTACACAAAGCTATCTATAATAAACAGGAGCAGAAAATACAAAAAGATAAAAGAAACTAAAAATTAAAAGTTATAACTATTTTATTCTCATTAAATGATTTAATATGGATTAAGGCTAAAACAGTAAGTATTAAAAGCCTAAAGTCAGTCTTGTACTATAACTTAAAGGAGAAAGGTTAAACAAAGGTTAAACATTGATATCAATAAATCTCGTTAAATTAAACCATAGCTTATCCCATATATAAAGTTGTGTTATTTGAAAAAACTAAAGGCAAGATAATTAGAACTTGAAGGTAAAAGATTAATGATAAAAATACATATTCTAAACTATAGTTCAATACAAAAATATCCATTGGCGTGATATAATATACCTGGAACAAGTAAAGGACAACATAAAACAATATCTATTTTCACTAAAATTAGGACTGTAAAAATTAAAATAAAAGTTATAGACAATAAAAGTAAAATAGGCATAAAAGTAATAATGGCAGTAGCTTCAAGAATACAGCACTTAATTGATTTTAGATATCTAGTTTAATTAATAAAACAAAAATTTTAAAAATCCAGAAATAAAAATACAATAATTAATTTCAGACTTGAAAAAAAAAGTTAAATAAAACATAACTAGTTACCTTTACTATATATCTAAAAAAAGAAAGAGAGGTTTATTATTTAAATTCTATATTATCTATTTATTCATTTTAATCTAATATATTTGGTTTTAAAATACATGTTTTACCATTTTTATATTACTAATTTTATTAATCCCTTGTATAATTATTAAGTTTATCAAAATAATTATTATTTATAAATATTTAAAATATATTTGCACTTTTTAAATAAAACTGGTATCATTAACAAAAATATATAAACTATTATATCCATATTGATATAATAAAAGGAGAATGTTTAATGAAAAAAATTATCTTAACAACTTTGTTAGCTTTATTTTCTTTGGTAGCTTGCAATCACGACTATACTAAAACAGAAAAAGCAACAACAGATGAAATTATAGCTTACCTTAATGACAAACATAAGCTTACTGAAGCCCAAAAAGAGTACGACAAAACTGAAATCGAAAAAGTACTTAATGATTTAGGCGATAAGAAAGATATCTTCTTAAAAGCTATGACTTTAAAGATTGCAGCAAAAGACGATACCAGCAAGAAAAAGTTTATAGAAGGCCTTAAATCATTAGAATTAACAGAATCTAGCTTCAATGAAACATTTGATAAAATTAAGGGAAAAATAAAAGAAAAAGTTTAAGGCATAAGCTATTGAAGCTTTTGTTTTAAGATGATAAAAACACCTTTGAAGATGTTTATTTTAAAATCTTATTTGTGGGTACCAGTGGTGTACCCTTTTTTAAAGCTATTAGCAAGCATAATTTTTTGACAATAAAATTATCTTTATTGTCTCCCTATAACTTATCTTAAATTAAAGTCTATACTTTCATTAAAAATAAAACCTTTATAAAGAATAACTTTTATAAAGACTCAATTTATTAAAAAAATAATTATAATTTATAAAAATATAAATAAACTATTAATTAATCATTTTATCAAACGAATTGTTAAAAGATTAATTATTGGATTTTTCTTTTATTGAACGGATTATCCTTTATCCTTACTTTTTATCGACCTTTAAGTTTGACTATCTAACTTTAACATCATTATTTCTTTGATTAAACTTAAAAATAAAAACTGAAATTAAAATAATAAATATCAGTCCTTTTCTTATAGATATAAGTCATAAAAAGAATTCTTTAAAAATCTCTTTGACTTAAAATTTAACATTTTTTATTATTATAAATAATTTTTGTTAAAAATATTTTTTAACTATAAATTTAAGTTATTATTCATAAATATATAAAAATATAAAAAAGACTTTAAGATTATTCTTTAAAGTCTCTGATATCTAGTAAACAATTCCTAAAACACTCAATTATTAATATATAAAAATCTTTTTAAAGCAGTAAACTCATTTACTTATTCTCATACATGTTTTTATTCATATAATCATATCCCAAAGGCTGCTCTAAGTTTATCCAAAATCCTATATAGCTTTTCTACAGCTTTAACTATCCTTAAATAAATATTGTCAAAATAATTAGAAATTTTAATATATAATACATCTATGGATTTACTTAATTTCATTTATATGCTAGCACTAGTAGTTAATATTTGAATCTGATTATTTAGTTCATAGCAATCCCTAAAAGATTTTTGTGATGCATAAGTGAACTGCTGTTTCTAATAAA
>NZ_CP043689.1 GCF_014084025.1 Borrelia sp. A-FGy1 | reverse complement strand
TCATAGAAATTATAGGTAACAAATAATTTGTTATCTTTAATTAAGATAAAAATCTTTCTTCTTAAAAGAAATAGATATTTCTACTACATATATAGATATGAACTATCACTGATTTAAAAAGCAAAGTCTCTTTCAATAAAACCATCACTTGATACCCATTTTAATCATATTAGCTTAAACTAATTTTATAATTCAAAATAAAATTTGAGTATCTTTACTAGATGAAGACATTAATAAACATTTTTTATTGTTATCTTTTCTTGTTATCAATATCTTTGAAAATTTAATATCTTTCCTTAATTAGTATAAATTAAAATGAACACTCAAAAATAAATGTTTAATTTTATTTAGAAATCTATGAAGAATAAAAAAAATGAACTATTTTTCATTTAAGGGTACATTTACAATGATACCTTCATTACAAATGGACTCGAAGAATTACAAAAGCCACAGGTCCAACGGTAAACTGTGGCTTTAACTTTTATCAAATTTAAAACAAATTAAATTTAAAAATTTTAAAAATCCATAGTTTAAATATATTTTAGTAGAAAATTTAAGCTTTTATCAATATTTCAAGACAGTAAATAAAAACACCCGAATGCATCAAGGCAATCAGCTGTATTACATTTAGAATTATCAACACAGTAATAAATATCATTAACAATGTTTTATATATAATTTTAAAAATCTGTCTTAAGAATATTAAAAATCGGAATTATAGTAAATATTAGTTGCAAATTTATTGATTATTAATTTAATGATATCTTTTAAAATAATAATTTGTATCGATTTTAATCGAATTATAATTTTAGTTAAAACACCATATAGTACAATAGTACATATGTATATTAATAATTTTAAATATAAAAATTATTAATATTAAAATTTTCTGGTAACAAAATAATTGCATTAAAAATATAACTGTCTGTTACTAACTTTCTATCTTGACAAAGATATATAATCTATATCATATTATTTTAATTACACAAACGACATTCATACCGTGTAAAACCAT
Organism: Borrelia sp. A-FGy1; assembly: GCF_014084025.1. Taxonomy (NCBI): domain Bacteria; kingdom Pseudomonadati; phylum Spirochaetota; class Spirochaetia; order Spirochaetales; family Borreliaceae; genus Borrelia; species Candidatus Borrelia mahuryensis. The sequence goes on along the minus strand of NZ_CP043689.1, from coordinate 17,760 downwards.
GGAAATGGGAAATATAATGCAAATATATATTATTGGATATTGAAATTCATAATTACCATTAAAATAATCTTATTAAAGCAAATATCAGCATCTGTAACTGTATTGATAGTCCATTTACCAAGCAAGCTAGTGTTTTGTAAACAGTCAAATTTTTGTAAATTACTTTCTATATTTTAATGAAGTTGATAGAATTTAAAAGTTAACAAGAATACTAAAATTAGCATCTTAAATAGATCTCTATTTATCTTATCGATATAACAGCTTTGAAAAAATGAGATGAATGATCAGGCTTAGTGCCAAAATAATAATAGCTGATTGGACTCTGCCTCACTTTATACCCTTTAATAAAGTCTATTTATGCATTAAAGTTGTCTCATTAATACAAACAAAACAAGAATTAAAATACAATAATTGGAAAAAATATCACTGTTTTTATCTTTATAAACACTTATAATTAACTTTAAAATAGTACATGAATCATTTTTAAAGTTTAAGAATATACTCAAACTCCAAAAGCTTATATGTTTTCTCTAACTGTTTAAACAAATTAGTAAGTATTTTTTTCCTATTGAGTTTGCTAAGATAAAATATACTAGTACCTTTTATAACAATCACTACTCTAAATTAAAAACTTAATAGGTAACTATTATAATAAAATATATTTTAACTAAATATAAATATCTTACATTAGAATGAAATAGAATAAAATTATTGTTCTATTTCATTCTAATGATATTTTTTGATTAATAGTTAAATACTTCTCTTCAAAAAGCTAAAATCAATATAATTCTCTTATAAATCTTTAAATCCAAACCTAATTCTAGTTATCTACATAAATTTGAATAATTGATATTTTCCATTAAAGATAAAACCTTATTAAAAGAAAATATCAATTTAATTTTCTTATCTTTAAAATAATAAAAATAATCATTTATATAAAAGTTTACAACTCAATAAAACTTACAAAACTATCTACTTATCTTTCAAACTTATATGACGAAAAAATAGATCCCCTACCAGAAAGCCATCTAAATCAACCCTCACTTGAACAAAATTTATTTTTCAAATTATGGATTACCTTCTAATTTAACTAATTCAGCCCTGTCTAAAGAATAAATATAATGTTTACTGGCATTGTTATTAACACCAAAAATAACACCGAACACAAATTTTAATTTATCTTTTAAGACAAAAGATCCATTAACATACAAAACTTTTGCAATATAAGGAATAGTTAAATTCGATTTAAATTAAATCTTGTTTTTCCTTCTCAACTTTTAAATATCATGTATATTATATGTAAATAAATTCTTCCAAAAATAAAAGATTTAATATTTATAGAATATGATAAAAACATACTTAAACTTTTATTGCCTTTTTAAGGTCTACAAAAACATAGACCATAAATCAAAGAAAATTTTATCAAAAATCATATTTTATAACTTACGACCAACCTATCAGCAAAAATCCTTGCATCATTTTATAAATACTCCTAGTAAATTAAAATATGAAAATACTTATTTTCTATATTGCATATGCTTTAAATAATTGCAAAAACTATATAAAGCTTTTCTTCTATCACTTTTAATCAAAAAAGAACATTTTAACCTTGATATAACTTTATGTTACCTATTTTTAATACAAATCAATATTCTAAAAAATAAATAAATGAATAATAAAATATAAATACAATAAGCTTTTTATACACAATATACACGAGGAAACAATAACTTCTACTAGGAATTTATATCAAAAGACTACGTGCAATAGTTATCACAGCTTTAAGGTATGATTAGAATAATATCAAACTAAAAACCTTTATAATATTAAACTAATTGCTTTATCTACTAATTTTGTTTAAAATAGATTAAATTTTGAAATTTAAATCTATTCTAAAATATAAACAAGATAATTTAATATTTGTTAATAAAATAATTAAAATTAAATATCTAGATTTAAAATACTTAAAGCTTTTGCACCTAAATAATAAAATCAACAAAAAAGAAAATACAATTCAAAATAGGGAATTAGAGTCCCTAAAAAATAATTTACGAAAATAAAATAATTACTAGTCTAAATCTAAAGGGTTTATTAGAAACTCAGTAGCCAAAGCCTCTAATAAACCCTTTGAGGTTACAGGTCCTTATATTAAGAGTGACATATTGCATGTCAATCTGTACTTACTATAATATATAACAATTTTTAATATTTTGCAACAAATTTTTTTGTATTTTTTTAAAAAAAAATACAAAAAAATTAAAAAACATAAAACATATTCTTGTTGTATATCTATTTTTCACAAAAATTTATAAAAAAGATTTATAGTCTTACTTAAAACTACCTCCTCTTCTTTCTTAAAGCTTCATACTCATTTTCTATTTTTGTCAAATATTCTTTATCTTCTACAAAAATTCTTTCAAGCAAGAAGCTTGTAAACTTTGCTCTCTGTTTATAATAAGAATAAGCTATAGGACATTTAAGCTGAAATCTTAAAGGCCTTAAAGGATTTTGTTTAGATTTTTTTATAGATTGTCCTTCTTTATCCTTTAATAAAAACATAGTTCCATTAATACCATTATTTATGACGTACTTTTCTTCAACAATACCTTCTTCAATTGCAGTTGCTATCTTTAAATATTTATAAGTTTGAGTCCTTGCAAGTCGATAATCCTTAGCAAAATCATCAAAAGTAGAATAATTATCTAATTTATAATATTCATTATCTTTAATTTCTTTTAAAACTTTCATTGCCTCTATCTTACAAAAAATCTCCTTTTGAAAGTTAACCCTTAATTTTTCTTTCAGTTTATTATAATGAATAGATATCTCTTCTTCTGCTGTCATCTTTTTGGATAAATTTCTCTTATTGATCTCTAGATTCATTTATAAACCTCCTTTTACCTTACGTACACTAAGTGTACACACCTACTTATTCAACCTTAAAACTGATTTAATTCTATCTTTCCTATTAAAGTTAAAAGTATATGTTGATACTCTTTTATATAATCTTTTCCTAAATCAAAAATATCATTCTTAGCAATCTTTCTGTTTAAATCTTCTCTCTCAGATACTGTACCTAGAAAATTTTCATTTTCCTTTAAAATATTTAGTAGCTCTTTGTGTGTATTATTCTTCTTAAATTTGGTATTAATCAAATAAATTGGAACTTTTATAGTTAATTTCTCTATGAAAAAATTAAATAAATCCAAGCTCTCTACTGCCCATTTTTCTGCTGTGATTGGCACTACTATATAATCACTACATACTAAAGCATTAGTTAAAGTAAAATCTAAACTAGGGTTTGTATCAATAATAATATAGTCGTAACTAAAACTTAATAACTTCAGCTGCTCTTTAAGCCTAAATTCCTTATATGGAATAGCTTCCGAATTAAATTTGTGTAGAGTTAAATAACTAGGTATTAAATCTAAATTTTTATTTATATTAACAATAGAATTATCTATATGTAAATTTGATATTAAAACTTCATATATATTTCTATTAAACAAGTCTATTTTCTTCTCTTTTATTATCTTAAAATAATAGCTTGTTGTTGATGCTTGAGTGTCTATATCTATTATTAGCACTTTGTTTTCTTGCGCTAAAAGGGTTGAAAATACTAAACTTGTAGTGCTTTTTCCAACGCCTCCTTTAATTGAAGCAACCGTAATCACTTTTGTGTCTTTTGTACCCATTTTGGAATTATACCTCCTTCAGGTAGTGCTTTACCGTAAAATGCATAAAGCTCCCTCTCTAGTTCATTGACTATGTTTAATAGAGTTTGATAATAGGAACTCTCAATTTTATCTGCTTTTAATAAGTTGTGTAGGCCACTTAAATAACAAAAAATTCCTCCTTTTTTAAATCTAAATTCTATATATTCACACTTTCTAAGAGTATAAGTTTCTCTTTTATTGAAATTTTTTACTAAAAATGCTTTATCTAGCTTCTTAATTCCATAATAAATACCTAAGAATGCATCGTCATCTCTTGTGGAAAAAAGATGGAACATACTTATATGTTCTATATTAAAAATCCCTCTAAGAGATATAAAAAACTTGGTTGGATCCTTCTTGCTGATTCCAAATGTATAAAAATCATTAAATATCTTAGTGTGGTATACCTTACGTCCTTTTATCTCTTCTACTTTTGAGAAAACATTCTTTTTGCTTCTCTCTTTTTTTATTATTTCATTTTCATTGTTTAATTTTAATTCTCTTTGCTTTTGCTTTAGTAATTCTAATAAAGCTGTCATATTTTCTTTTCCTTGATGGCTAGTCTTTTTATATTATTATCTCATTATTGTATCATTTTTAGCAATTTGTAATGATATGTGTTGTCAATTAATTTGCTATACTTCAGCTCATTTTCAGAGTTAATAAACCCTTTCAAAGCTGGTATTAACTTCTCTGTGCTTATCTTGTATCTTAACTGTTCTAATAGAATACTAAAAATGTTATTTTTTATGTCATCTATATTTTCTTGTACTGAATAAATTGAAATTTTATTCTTGATTTTATTTATTATTCTTTCCAAATCCTTGTACTTATACTGTTCTAATATGAAATGAGGCTTTTCTTTGTATACTTCATATACTCTTTCAATTTCTTTTCTTAGGTTTTCTTTTCTATAGTTTTTATCTATTAGTTCTGCTTCTACTCTTTTCAATACTTCTTTTAGCTTTTCTATCTTTTTTTTATGCTTTGTTCTTTTATAACTTATCTTATATATATATCCCCTTTTATCTAAAAAATTTTTAATACATCCCCTTTCATTTCCATTTTCTTTAATCTTTTTTTTTAGGAGATTTAGTTCTTCTTTATCAAGTAAATTTATTGTTCTTTCGTGTTTTTTTATGTCTTTTATGTGCTCTATTTTTAGAGATCTGTTTATTTTTAGATTTAATAGAAGAAATGGAAGTTTTGTTTTAAATTTACATTTCTTTATGTATTTTACTAATGCTTCTTCTTCTCTTTTATTATTTATATTATTAATACACTCCCATTTTAGACTCCCATTTTCTTTTTCATTAGTTTTAATTCTTTCTTTAAATTTTTTTATCTTTTCTTTCTCAAGGTTCTTGAAGTGAGAGTTTATCTTGTAATGACATTCTTTTTTAGGATATTGAAGAGTATAATAAACTTCGCTTCCACATTTTTGACCCAAGTGTTTGCAGTAGTTGAGAGTTACTTTAAACTTCTTTTCAAGTTTGTATAAATAATTTTGTAATGTTTTCATTTTAATTGTTTTTTGATTATTTCTCTTTAAATTGCTGTTGAAAAAATATAGGATATTGTTTTGTGTGTATTTGTTGAATTTTAAGTTTATAAAGTTAAGCGTTGATATCAATACAACTAAATTAGATTGATATCTATTGGTTTTATCCTCTTTGCTTTTGTTTTTCATCTCTTTTACTCCTAATATAAGTATTTCTGACTATAGAATAATTAATAGTACAATTTATCTGAAAAGTAAATACTTATTCTAGCAAATATGAAAATAAATATTAACTTTTTTATTAGATTAAATATATTATATAGTTTATTTATTTTAAAATTTTTATAAAATACTTTACAGTTTTATTTTTGTACTTTACAATTATTTTTAAATAACTTATGATAAGAGTAAGAGTATCAGAATTACTATTAATTACTTTAAATAAAGTAATTAGTAGTAATAAGTATGATTAAGAATGAGTTTTATTAAACTTTGTAATAAAAAGATATGGGGTAGTTATATTAAAGAACTATTTAAATATTATTTTTTATATTTCAATATTCTTTTAGAAATAAAAGAATAAGTTTTCTTCAAAAGATATCTAATTTCTTATATTTTTTTGTAAAAATTTTTAAAAGGAGTTGATAGTAGATTTTTGATACTTATGTAGTGCTTTGGATCTTCTATTTATTCTTTTAAGTGTTTATTGTATAAATTTTTTTAAACTAAAAAATTTGTATTAAAAATATTAACAGTTAGTTTTTTTAATACAAATTTTTGGTTCTTTTTAATTAGAAATATTTGCAAAATATAACATATCTATATCATAGATTAAAAGAATTAAAATGTATAATGCATATATGCTGTTTATGTTTTGAAACATATTATTTGCAGATGTAGCATTCTTTTCTTTTTATATACGTTGCAGATAAACTATAGAATAAAGTAGGAAAAATATATAAATAAAATAAGCATTTTTATGCATTATTACTTATTTTTTTTAACTCTTTTTTAACTATTTTTTAATTAATTAGTTTTGTTTTAATTTCTATAGCTTTATTTCTATAAAATCTTAATGTTTCATTTAAACTTATATCAGTTTCATTAGTATTATTATTAATTTTTTTATGAGGACTAGTGATTTTATTATTACTGTTTTAATTTTTAATCTTATTTAATATATAATTTTTTTATTGTATTTTTATTTCTTGAATTGAAATTAGATAAAGTGTATTTATATAGCCATGAAATTTGACAACTTTATTAATGTCCTTTTCTATAATAGAGCTTTCAGTAGTATCACTGTATTCAAATAAGTATTAGAATTTAATTTGATTTATTACTTATTATTAAGTTAATATTTTGTTTACTTATTAATAGTCTATCTTTAAATTTTAATTTTTATGATTTTTTGTCAAGTAAATTTCTTATTATTTTGATTATTTCTATTATAGTTGGTCTTAAAAGTATTAATATTAACATTATTTTGAATGGTTTGAGTCTTCCAATGATTATAGGTTTGTCTTATCAGTATTTGTCAAAAATTTAAGTATTCTATTTTTGTATTTTCCATATTTTAAATTTATTTTTAATTTATACATTCGTTTTAATAAAAATTAAATAAAGGTTAATATGTAAAACTATATTTTTATCAGATGTATGACATATTGATTATAGTTATAGTTTTACATTAAAAATTTACTAATTACTATATTTCAGAAGGAGTATTTAAGATTTCATTTTATTTTGATCCATTTTAGGAGAATGTATTTAGGTATTGTAATTTGTTAGTATTTTTATAAATTTTGTATTTATTTTTTATAATTTTATTTATTTGAAATATTAGGTAATATATGTAAATAGATTTTCTGTAAGGATTTTTTGAGAGTTTTAGCTTTATTTTCTCATTTTTAATCTCAATTTTATATTTTGCTATTAAGTCCATGATAATAACAATAAAAAAGAATCAAATAAGATCCCTATCTCTCAATATTGAAATTTAGCAGTAATTAATTTAAAGTTATTATAAGCTTCTATTTTATATGTTAAGTTTTAGGTTTAGTTAAACAAAATCATCTGTAAATCTTGTTTTTGATATGTAAATTGTATAATTTTATACAGATGATTTATTGGATAATATAAATTCTCTTTTTGTAAAGATATTTTTATAAAAGAATTTTTTATTTGATTAAAATCACTTTTAAATAAAGTTATTGCATATATTTTGTCTTAATTGTTCTATATTTTCGTTTTTATCAATAATTATTAAATTATTGATAAAGCTTTTAAATTTAATTAATTTAAAGTTTTTCTTCTTAAATTATATATTGATATTTTACTTAATTTAAGTTATATTCGGGATGATTTAAGTTTTAAATTGATATTTATTTTGTTCAAAAATATTAAGGGAAGTACTAATTATTCTTTTGGTTATTATTAGCTTTTAAATCATTTTTGAATACATCTTTTCTTTTTACGATTTATCTTAGAGTTTTTTAGGTATTATTTTTTTTAAAGTAATCAAGTTTTTTATAAAAGTTATCTTTTTAATTTTTTTAAATAAGGTTTTGTTTATATTTGTATAAAGTTATCAACAGTGTTATTGATTCGTATAAAGTCTTTTTAATTGATTTTATTTTTATATTAAATATTTTGTTTATTCACTGTTTTCTATGTTTTAATTTTTATAGTTCATTTTTTTAAAAAAATATGAACTATAGTTTTTGTTTATTTTTGTTTGTTTTATTTTCTTCTTATAGTTGTCAAAAATTTTGATAATTCATTTAGCATTAGTTAAACTTTTAATAGAGTCATATATCTAATTTGTAAGATCTTTTAATTTATAACTAGATTTAAATTTTTTGTTGAACTTTTTGTGTTTAATATTTATTTTGTGTGCTTTACTTTGCTATTGATTATTGATTTCGTCAATTATTTTAAATTTAATCGAATATATTAAATTTAAAATAATTGATCTAGATATGTATCATTATCAACATTAACTTCAACTATTGGCGATTAAAAGCTTTATTTGTTATTACTGATTTTAATGCTAATATTATGCATTAAGGGAATTGATAGTATTTTTCAGTTTTTTAATGATTTTATTAATAAATATATTTTTAATTAATGATCTTTTTTATATTAATTGTTTTAAAATTTTTTAGTGACTTTTTAAGTTCTGATAATTTTTAGTTTTTGAAGCTAAGTGTGATTGTGCTATTACACTTTGTGTTTTTTAAAATTGTTGTATTATTGCTATAAATTTTATTCTCTTTCTATTATTAATCTTGGGTTTTATTAAAAGAAATAAATTCAATATTTTTAATTTCTAAGTCTTTTTTTGAGTTAAAGTTCAGAGTCTTGAATTTCTGTTATTTTATTGTCTAATTTATCTTTATACGATATTTATTCTTATATATTAGTCTTTAACTTAATTGACTTACGGGGGCTTAAAAAGCTTTATAAATAAATGAGATATTTATATTATTATATTTTTTCAATTATTTTTTAAATTTGTTTATTTATGTATATTCTTTCTTGTACTTAATTTTAAAAAATTTTCAAATAAGCATTTCTAATCATTATAATTTATATTTGTATATTTTTATTAAAATTTTAATTTATTTTTTTTCTTTTTTAAATATACATGTTAATTGTGTTAGTATAGTAAGTTGCTTTCCAAATGTTTTTATTTTTAATTTTAATGGCATTTTTATTAAAGTATTTATGTATTAAGTATCATCATGTATATTTTAATAGTTTTTGAGTTGTTTATTAAATTATTATATTTTTCAATAATTTATTTTTTGTGCTTTATATCTTATCTATTGTTTTTATAAACATTCCAACTTTTTTGTTAAAAAATAAGATCATAATTCATTTTCTATACTTGGATTATAGATGGATAAGAAAAATTAATAGTTTTATAAAAACTATGATTAAATCTGTAACTCTTGATTTAAATCTTATTCACAGTTATTTTTGGGTATAAAAATAATCTTTTTTCTTTTTTTCTTTTTGAACATCTCTATCTATCATTTTAAAGCATTAATTTAATTTATTATCTAATTTAATATTTATTTTTAAATTACCTTTAATTAGAATAAAAAATATTTATGATAAGTTATATATTTTAATTAATATTTAAAATATAAGACGTTAAATTAAACAAATGAAGCCTAATCTTCGGTTTTATTTAAAGTAAATTAGGTTTTGAAAACTTTATCTAAATGAATATTCTATTACTTAATAGTAATTGTTGAATTAAAAGTCTAGAAGATAGATATTCAAGTATTTCGATAATGTTATAGCTTGCTGAGAAATGATATTGATTTGTGTCATACTGTGTGTTTTCAAATATTATATTGTTATCTATTATTCTAAATTTATTAAAACTGAAAACAGTTTCTTCATTAGTTTCTTTATGTTCTAATTTAAAGATTATTTGGTTATTAAGTTTTAATGTATAATTACCATTGTTTATGTTTTCATTGATTTTTTTGAAACTTTTTGTTAGAGGATTTATTTTTAACATAAATTTTTTTTTGTATTTGTCTGTAAAATTTAATATATATGTAAGCTTGCCAGTGTTTATTATTTCATGAAAATGCCTGCTTTTTGCAACTTCTTTCATGTTTCTAAGATTCTTAGATTTCATTTCTTCTTCTTCTATAAATATGCTTAATGATTTTAATAAACCATCTATTATATTTATTTTTTGTTTATTTTCTTTGATTTGGTTTTTCATATTAATTAATATAGTTGGTTGTATTTGATATGTTTTATTATATTCAATAGAATTGAATTTTTTTTTAATTTTAAGATTTTCTGTTTCTTTTGTTACTGTTATTTCTATAGGCTGATATTTTTTATCTTTATTTTTTCTTTTTCTTGCTTTTTTGTTGTTTATGTTTTCTTTTTTTGTTTCAATATAGTTGTTTTCTTTTGTTTCATCCTCGTAAGTTATGTTTTTGGGTTCATTTTGATTTGTTATTTCTTTTGCGGGTTTTGATTCTTGAGAGCAGCATAATATTAATATAGATAATAAAAAGTTTATCATTATATTCATTTAATATTCCTAAATGTAATATTTTAAATTTTTAAATATCTATTTTGGATAAACTTAATTCTACTTATGAATAGATATTTAACTAAAATTAAGTTTTATTTTAATTAGAGTTTTAAATTTAAAAATTTCTTAAATTAATTTCTCTCATGCCTTCTAAATGATCTTTATGTTATTCTTCCTCTTCTTCGTATTCGTTTTCTTTAAAATTGTCTATAAATATAGCATTTTTTATATTTCTATCATTATTATGGTAGTATTTATCCATTATTTCTAGTGTATGCTGTAGCATAGCAAAAGGTCCTAAACTACAAGATGCTGTTAAAAAACAAATTAAAACATAAAATGTCATTTTCAACATTTTAAAACTCCTTTAACCTTTGTTATTTGTTATTGCTTTAGTAATTAAAATTTTAACATCTTTTATTATATTTTATCAATTAAAATTAATAAAAATATTAAATTGAATTTTTTTAAATAAAAAGATTTTCATTAAATAGAGAGTCTCTCTTTATTTTTTTGATTATTGATTAATCTTTTAGTAAATTTTTTAATTTTTTAATCATGATTATTTCTTCTAATAGTATCTGAATAGATGCATCTAGTGTTAGTTTGTGTAGAGGGGATTGGAAACCATCTTGTTGTGTTTGCATTGATATTGTTTTTGATCTTAGATTATCTTTGGAACTGAATTTTACAAAATTTAATTTTGTATAAATATTATCATTCCCAAGTAGAATATCAATCATATGTTTTGAAGTGATCATTGTCTGTGTAAGTGAATTATTGTATATTTTTTTTAAATCATCTATTAAAAGTTTTTTGATAGGTAATATTATGTTTTCTTTAATATTATTCTTAGAAAATAACATTATTTTTAAGGCATTGCCTTGATTAACGAGTTTTGAAAGAATTAGGGGGTTATTTCCTAAACTGTTTAAGTTTTTAATGTGTATGCTTTCTAACTCTTGTTCGTCTATAAGTAGTCTTAAATGGGTAAGGTTTGCATCTCTTATAATGGGATATTCAGTTTGACTTGTTAGCATGGAAAGACTAGCTTTTATGGATTTTAATGCTGGAGTTATGTCTGTAATTAAATATTCTTTAAAATAATATGTTATTGGATAGTCATTAGAAAATTGTATTTGTATTTTTTTGCTTTTGTTAGTTACAGGTTGCTCAGGAATAACTTGTTGTTCTTTTATTTTGATATCTTTCTGGTTTTTATTTTCAGCAGTAGTTATAATGGTATCGGGATCATCTTCCTTTTGGTTAATTTTATCTTTTTCATCATCTATTATTATTTTAGTGTCGTCTTTTTTTTTATTAACTATATTTTTAATCTTTTTTTTATTTTTATTCTTGAGTTTAGATTTTTCAGATATTATTTCTTTTTTTATATTATTATTGTTATTCTTTTTGTTATCTTGTCTACATGCAATTAGACAAATACAAGATAAAAAGAATATTGATAGCAATATTTTATCCACTTGTGTCTCCTTAGATTGAAAGTTATTCTATTGTTGATATATTATAAATTGATAATTATTATATTTATAATGCTAACATTTTAAGTAGTTTTATGCAATTAGAGTTTCAGTTTTGAATTTTAAAAGCTTTAAGTATAATATACTTTAATTATATTTTATTAAGAAATGAATATGTATTTGAATTGGATTAATTTATTTTAAGTTTTTTTAAAAAAAAGGAGGCTCTATAAAAAGAACCCCCAAGGTGAGAAGAAGATAAAATGAGAATTATTAACATCTTCTTTTAATAGATTATTTCTATGGTTAGTTTTGTTTTATATTATAAAGTTAAGCTAACTTACTAAACTACCATAAGTAGAAGGTTTGTCTTACAAATATTGGACTATTTATTAAAAAATAATAAAATATGAGAGCCAAAGTCTATTGTAGACATTATAACCTTTAATTTTTATATTAATATAAAATTATACTTATATTATATCTTTAAAAAGAATTATCTTCAATAATAAATATAAAAATTTAATATTATTTTTATATAAATGTTCAAGTATAATCTTTATTATTTAATAAATTCTTTTAATTTTTTATTATTAATTAATATTTTTAATAATTTATTAATATTTTTACTAATTGATAAATAGTAAAGATACTTTGTCTCATGTGAGTGAATAAGTTTTATTTTAGTTAATTTTTTTTCAAACTCAAGAAAATTGAGAAATGTCCATTTATAATCAATAGTTATATAGAATGAGCTTTCAAATAACAAACTTCCAGATTTAGGCCCTTCTTTAATAGCATTGTATATGCTTAATAGGCCATGATAATTAAGATGTGGAACTAGATTTATTGTTCTTTTGTTCTTATCTTCAAAATTTAAGCTAAATTTTATATTATTTTTATCGTAAAAAAGATTAAATTCTGTGTGTTTTTTAAGCTTGATTAAGTTTTGTATTCCTTTGCGATTCATGCTTTTCTTGTGAGCAAGAATGCTTATAGATTTTAGGCTTGCTTTAGTAAGTAAAATATGATTTTGATTTCCCAAAGCTCTGGTTTCTACTTTAATTTCCATGCTTGAATTTAAATTCAAGTTATATGTTCTAATATAATATTGAGACTGCATGAATGGATTGAAGTTATCTTTAAGGTTGCCCATGTCAATGAGGTTATTTTGGATAAAAGTGTGGTCAATAAGTTTATTATTAAAAATACTATTTTCAGTATGGTTTTTAAAATTGACCGGAATTTTAATTTGTAAAAAATCACTATTTTTGCTTGCTTTTTCTGATTGAGTAGGCAAATCATGAATTTTATTTTTTATTTTAATAGGTTTTGCCATTTTAATTTTCCTAAAGGTAGGTTTCTTTGTATATATATATATTTATTTTATTGAAATTTAATAAGGAATTTATGCCTCCAGTTGAATATTTTTGTTCTACAGAGAAAATAAATTAAGATTCCATTTAAAGAGTCTTTATTTATAATAATTATTATATTATTATAAATAATTTTTATCAATAAATAATAAATTTATTTTATATTTATTGATAAAAATTATTATTATTATTTTTAAAATATAATAGAATAGGGCAGTTTAAATTTATAAAAATAAGAGAAATGGAATATTATATTTATGAGCTATATTTGAAGGTAGCCCTTAGATATAATTATATTATAGTGTTTAATTTTATTTATTCATAAATAAAACCTCCCTAGCTTAAGTAAGTTAGATTATCTTTTAAAAGATAATCTAACTTGCTGGTTGTTAATTTAAGGTTTTATTAATGGTTTTCATTTTTCTATAAGCCTTCATTGATTTTTATTAATTAATTTAATTTTTATTAATTAATTTCAATAATTTCAATATGTTTTTAATGTTTTTTAATAGAAAAAGAAAAATAGATTAAAAAATTTATATAAGGAATAGAAGAAATGCATACTAACAACAATAATATGTTTAGAAGTTTCACTATAAGTATTGTTAGTCCCAGGCAAGACTTTTTAATGGTTAATATGTTTAATTTAATTTTTTTAAATATACCACTAATACTTTATTAATGGTATATTTATTGAAAAAAAAAGAATAGATAATATTAATTAAAAACATGTTGTTCTAAATCTTTCTTAAAAATTATTTATCAATATTAGCTTATAAACTTAAGTTTTATTTTATTTTTCTATTACTTTGCTTTGCCCTTATCATCCTTTATTATTTCTTTGCTGCGGTATTTTTCTTCGTCAGCTTCATCATCATTGTTTATCATGTTTTTACTGTCTGGTAAAGATTTACATGAAAACAAAATAAGTAAAAATAAAAAAATGATTTTTTTCATTTCTTTCTCCTTTATATCTAGTGCTATAATAATAACAGTTATTATTTTATATTAGATATAATATGATACTATCAAAATTTATTATAAAAATCTAGTTATTTAAATTTTAATTTTATTAAATAATTTTTAATTGAGATATAAACATTTAGTAATTAATGTATTCTTAAAGCAAGAGAGTTTTAGGCTTTCTTGCTTTGATTAATATATTTATACTTTTTAGTACTTTTTTTTATTGAGAACTTTATAGAATTTATTTTTCCATTTGAAATAGTTTATCAGTATCAAATGGTATTGTGTTTATTGTAATTTTTCCTTTAGAATCAGTATATTTAACAGTTGCAAATTTGGTAATCTTGTTAACAGTAATTTCTTTCTTTTCTCCTTTATGATCTCCTTTTAATATTATCATAGGATCTTCAGAATCAAATCCTCTTAAAATAATATTACTATCTTTTTCAGTTAATGTTATTATATTCTTCCCGTTAGTTTTAACGGATTCTAAAGTTTCTATGTTAAGAATAACATTCCCAGAACGGTTTTTTATTTCTTTCCCTTTAAAGAAGGTTTGTTTGTTATTTGTAACACCGGTACTGTATATTTTAGTTTCTTGTGTATTTTTATCAGCTGTTTTTGTGATTTTGTATACTCTGTTTTCGCTTATAGTTTCTTTTTGAATTGTTCCATTAGGAAACTTTATTTCAATTTCTACGGGCTTCTTAGTTATAGGGTTAATTGTTCTTTTGATTGTAGTACCATCTTTTTTTGTTTCTCCTTCTATACTAGCTCCATATTTATCCTTTCCTATGAAGGAAGAAGAACCATCAGAATATGTAGTGATGGTAACATTGCTGCCATCAGATTTTGTAGTATTGATAATTATAGGTTTATCAGGTTTTATATTCGCAATTGGTTTATTAGGATCATTTTTTTTGCTTTCACTGTTTTTATTATCATGATCGCCTTTATTTGTAGTTTTACCACTATTATTACAGCTAATAATAATTAATAATAATATTAAATAATATAATATCTTTTTCATAATAAATCTCCTTTTATATTAATATCAAATTATATAATATTTAATAATATACTTCAAGTTTAAATTATATTAACTATTATAAGATTGATTTAATAATGATTTAATATTAAAAGGGAAAGAAACTCAAATTTTTATTTTATTTAATGTTGCATTTTTGATTTTTATAACTAAACTTTATATATTATTTTAATATATAGATATATTTCTTCATATTAGTTTAGTTCTTTTAAGAATTAAATAATATCGTGTTTTATAGTTTGGTATTCCTTTAAATTTAGTTATTTTGAAAGTTTAAATATTGGTGTTGAAATTTATATATTTATTTGTTTCTCTTGGTGTTAAATATGATTATATTCTTTTCAGGTAGAGGAACTGATATTTTTAAGTGATATATTCCATTTCAGTTAGTATTATCTTATTCTTGAGTTATCTTATATTTTTATTCTTCAAATTGAAGATCTTCATAATTCTTTAGCTTTATAATCTTATCTTTTGTAGTTGTTTTTAAATTTTGTATATGTAAGAAAGCTTATTTTTCTATTTTCTTTAGTTTCAAAAATTCTATATTGTAATTTTCTATTTTGCTTTTTATTTTGTGTGTTTTATTAGTATTTGTTATTTTTATTCAATGTATTTGTTATTTTTATTCAATATATATATCAAGATATTTTATTTTGGTTTTATAATTTTTAGAGATAACATTAATTATGTTTCTTACAATGAAATATTTGCCTTTATCACTCTTTCTATACATTATTATTCGATTTTCCTTTATCTATCACCTTATAAATTTATTAGCATAGCTTTTGATCTTTGTGCTTTCCCAGATATAGTATATTCTACTTGATCTTTTTTATTATTACAAAGTACTAGATTTGTTTAGTTTAAACTTTATTCCTATTGTATTTCTTTTAGTTATTTATTTTGAATTACTTTATTATTACAGGTTTTATATTAACAATTAGTTTATTAGAATTGTTATCTTTTTTATTATTGTATGCACTTATTTAATAATATGATATCTATATTATTGTTTTAAAATATAAGATTTTTATTATAAGAGAATATAGAGTGATATATTAATTTTATTAAAATAATATGATGTATAAATAAAGAATTTAGTATATATAGAATAAATAAATAATTAATAATTGAAATTTTAGATTTTTTTTATTTGAAATAAATCTTCAGTTTTAAATAGTTTTTATATTTTGTATTTATTAAGAGTAAATTACATTTAAAACTAATGAAATTTATTAGAAAACAAGGATTTGAATCTTAAAAAGAAAATAAAATTGTTATAGTAAGAAGTGAAGCAAAAACAGTTTTGAAATTTTATTAAAAGCTTAAAGTATAGTAATGCGGTGCATGCAATTAGGTAAAGTAGATTAGGATTTATTTGGATATATTCATAGCTTTTCTAGATTGTTATAAATATTAATATCACAATATAATAAAGTCTCTGGTTGAAGTTGGCTTTAATATTAAGATAATATAGATATAAAATTGTATTTTAAATTATTTTTATTAATATATTAAATTTTTTAAAAATAATGATTTATTAAATCATTGCTTTATTAGGAAAAAATTTATTTTTATTTTTTTAAAAATGGAAACATTTCTTTTTTATATATTAGTACAGTAATACAAAGTGAGATATAGGCTTTAATATAAAGATATTTTTTGAAAAAAGATAGAGAGGGACAGGTGATGTGTAATAATGTTATTAAAATCAGATAGTAAAATTGAGAGCAATATCAAGAAAAAAAAATTCATTAAGAGGAGTTGCTAATTTAAAGAAAATAGAGTAACTATTTGTTAATGATAAATTAAATTTAATAGCTATGTATGGAAAAATAGGATATAAGAAAGCATATGTGGTGTATCCTGCTATTATTGCGGATCTAAGAGTAATTAATATTTGAGGGCCAATTAGAATGCTAAAACTAAGAGAATCAATTCGTGTTTCATATTTTAGTATATAAAGGGTGAGAGAAGATGTAAAGTATATGCTTAGGATAAAACTTGTATGTAAGGGGTATAAGATGAAGTTGATAGGGATGAAGTTTAATTCAAGCCATTCATTATAAGATATAGTTATTCCAATGAATGCTGCATATTTGTAATGTTCATTATAAAAATTTAAATTTATATAATTATGTTGAACTATGCCTATTTGTAAGGGTTGAGATTGAAAGTTTATGTTACTGCCAGCTAGTATCCATTGTAAATAGTTGTTCTTAGTATTTAATTCATCACAAAATGAGTGAATGCATAGAAGGATAATGATACATTTAAAAATTATCTTTTTCATTATTTACTATTTACTTATATATTAAAATTTTATCATTTTATTACCAAATAATAAATTAACATTAATATAATCGTAATTTATAAAATTATAGATAGTATTAACAAAGTTATTAGAGAATTCTTTTCATTATTTTTTATGTTAACCTTGTCAGTATTAATATTTTTTTATTTAATAAGGAATTTTAATCTTAAATTTTTGAAAAAAATTATGTACTAATTAATTATTATTATAATTAGTTGTTATTAGTACAAAGTTAATTCCCTATCCTTTTTTTTCTTAAAAACACCTCTTTTCCTCATACT